>NZ_JBSFKF010000011.1:0-243718 GCF_053598415.1 Kitasatospora sp. NPDC001132
GTGGTGTAGACGTCGATGCCCCAGTGTTGGGCGAGTTGGACGGCGGCCATGCCGACGCCGCCGGTGGCGGTGTGGACGAGGAGTCGCTGTCCGGGCTGTATGTCGGCCAGGTCCCGCAGGCCGTAGTACGCCGTCAGGAACACCACGGGCAGTACGGCGGCCTGGGTGAAGGTCAGGTTCTCGGGCATCGGCGCGGCCATCCGCTCGTCGGTGACCGCGAACGTCCCGGCGCTGCCGGGGAAGAGCCCGAAGGCGCGGTCGCCCGGCGCGAAGCGGGTGACGTCGGGGGCGACTTCGGTCACCACGCCGGCGGCCTCGCCGCCGATCAGTGCCTCGTCGCCCGGGTACATGCCCAGCGCGATCAGCACGTCGCGGAAGTTCACCCCGGCCGCCCGCACCGCGATCCGTATCTGACCGGCGCCCAGCGGCTCCCGGGAACACGGCAGCAGGGCCAGGTTCTCCAGAGTGCCCTTGGCGGTGACGTCCAGACGCCAGTCGTCGGCACCGGCGGGCAGGGCCAGCCCCGCCGTCCGGCCGCCGATCCGCACGAGGCGGGGGACGGAGGCCACACCGTCGCGCAGGGCGAACTGCGGCTCCCCGGAGGCCAGCACCGCCGCCAGCGCCGAACGGGACGCCTCGGTACGGTCGACGTCGACGATCTGCAGCCGTCCGGGGTGCTCGGTCTGGGCCGAGCGCAGCAGACCCCACAGCGCGGCCGCGGCCGGATCCCGTACCCGGTCGTCCGCCCCGGCCGCCACCGCGCCGCACGTCACGACGGCCAGGCGGGCGGCGGCGGACCGCTCGTCGGCCAGCCATTCCCGCACGGTCTCCAGCACCGCGGCGGTCGCCCGGTGCACCGCCCCGGGGACGTCCTCCCCGGGCGTCGCGGCGAACTGCGCCACGACGGCCGGGGCGTCCGCGGGGAGGTCGGCCAGGCTCGCGTAGCGGCCCGACCCGGCCGGGCCCGACGGATCGTCGCCGAGGATCGCCGGCGCCGGGGCGGACGCCCCGGCGGGAACGGGCAGGGGCGTCCAGTCGATGCCGAACAGGCCGTCGCGCGTGGCCGGGGCGGCGGCGAGCTCGCCCGCCCCCACGGGCCGCACCGACAGGGCGCCGACGGACAGCAGCGGGGCCCCGGCCCCGTCGGAGACCGAGAGCGCCACGGTGTCGGGCGCGACCTGCGACAGCCGAACGCGCAACTCCTCGGCCCCCGCGGCGAACAGCCGCACGTCGCTCCACGCGAACGGCAGCTTGAAGCTCGCGGCCCCGTCCTCCTCCGGCAGCGCCTCCAGGGCCAGCACGTGCAACGCCGCGTCCAGCAGCGCGGGGTGAACGGTGAACAGCGCGTCGTCGTCACCCGAGCCCGTGCCCGTCGCGCCCTGCGGGAGCCGGACCTCGGCGTACAGGTCCTCGCCGTGCCGCCATGCCGAGCGAAGGCACTGGAACGCCGGGCCGTACGCGTAGCCGTGTCCGGCCAGGCGCTCGTAGAGACCGTCCGTGTCGATCGCCGTCGATCCGGCGGGCGGCCAGGAGGCGGCGGAGCCCGAGGCGTCCGTGACGGTGTCGAGCGGGGCGGGGGTGAGGGTTCCGCTGGCGTGCCGGATCCACTCGGCGCCTTCCTCCGTACGGGAGTACAGCTGCACGGGCCGCTTCCCGGACCCGTCCTGCGGGCCGACGGCGAGCTGGACGTCCGCGTCGGCGCCGTCCAGCCGCAGCGGGGCCTCCAGCGTCAGGTCCTCGACCACGGACAGGCCGAGCCGCGCTCCCGCCAGCAGCGCCAGCTCCACCATCGCGGTGCCGGGCAGCAGGGTCGCGCCCAGCACCGCGTGGTCGGCCAGCCACGGGAAGGCCGCCAGGGACAGCCGGCCCGTGAACAGGTGCCCCTGACCGTCGGCCAGTTCCACCGCCGCGCCCAGCAGCGGGTGCTCGGCCTCCGCCAGCCCCACCGCGCCCAGGTCTCGCCGCCCGGCCGGAGCCTCCAGCCAGTGGCGCTCACGCTGGAAGGCGTACGTCGGAAGGTCCACGGAGCCGCTGCCGGGGCCGAACACCGCCCGCCAGTCCACCTCCACGGCGCCCCGCACGTGCAGCTGCGCGAGAGCGGTCAGCGCGGCCTGCGGCTCGGCGAGGCCCTTGCGCAACGACGCGGCACACACGACCGTGGCCCCGGTACCCGTCCGGGCCAGCGCGGTGAGGGTCGAGTCCGGACCCAGCTCGACGAAGGCGGTGACACCCTCGGCCTCGAGCGTGCGCACCGCGGCGTGGAAGCGCACCGCCTCCCGCGCGTGAGCGGCCCAGTAGTCCGCGGAGGCCAGCTCCTCGGCCGTGGCCGGACGCCCCGTCAGCGTGGAGACGAGCGCGATCTTCGGAGCGCGGAAGTCGAGGCTCCGCGCGACGGCCCGGAAGTCGTCCAGCATCGCGTCCATGTGCGGCGAATGGAATGCGTGGCTGACCGTCAGCTCGCTTGTCTTGACGCCCAGTTCGCCGAGTCGTATGGCGATCGAGGCCACCGCGTCCGCGTCGCCGGAGACCACCGTCGACTCCGGGCCGTTCACCGCGGCGAGCGCGACCGAACCCTCCAGCCCGGCCAGCAACGGCAGCACCCGCTCCTCCGGTGCCTGGACCGCGAGCATCGCACCGCCGGACGGCAGCGCCTGCATCAGCCGGCCTCGCTCCACCACCAGACGCGCGGCGTCCCCGAGGGGGAGCACACCGGCCACGTACGCCGCCGTCAGCTCACCGACCGAGTGCCCGGCCACCACGTCCGGCCGCACCCCCCAGGACTCCCACAGCCGGAACAGCGCCGACTCGATCGCGAACAGGGCCGGCTGCGCGAACTCCGTCCGGTGGACGGTCTCGTCCGCCATCGCCTCGCGCAGCGGCACCCCCAAGGCGTCGAACGCGGCACACGCCTCGTCGAAGGCGGCGGCGAACGCGGGGAACGCGTCGTACAGCTCCCGCCCCATCCCCGGCCGCTGGCTGCCCTGGCCGGCGAAGAGGAAGGCCACCTTCCCCGGTGCGGACGCGACGCCCTCCACCGCGCCGGAGCCCGACGCCAGGGACGCCAGCCCGTCCAGCAGCGTCGCGCGGTCGGCACCCAGCACCGCGGCGCGGTGCGGGAACTGCGTGCGCGTCCCCGCCAGGGCGCGACCGACCTCCGCGGCGGAGAGCTCCGGCAGCTCCGTCAGCCGCTCGTGCAGGCGCTCGGCCTGGGCGCGCAGTGCGGCCTCGTTGTGTCCGGAGAGTACCCAGGGGATGACGCCGGTGGGGGTGGGTTCGTCGTGGGTCTGTTCGGTTGGCGGGGTGGGTTGTTCGAGGATGAGGTGGGCGTTGGTGCCGCTGATGCCGAAGGAGGAGACGGCGGCGCGGCGGGGTCGATTGTCGGGGGTGGTCCAGGTGCGGGGTTGGGTGAGGAGGTTGACGGCTCCGGCGGTCCAGTCGACGTGGGGGCTGGGTGTGTCGGCGTGGAGGGTGCGGGGGAGGGTGCCGTGGTGCATGGCCATGACCATTTTGATGACGCCGGCGACGCCTGCGGCTGCTTGGGTGTGGCCGATGTTGGATTTGAGTGAGCCGAGGTGCAGGGGGTGGTCTGCGGGTCGGTTCTGTCCGTAGGTGGCGAGGATGGCCTGGGCTTCGATGGGGTCGCCGAGTTTGGTGCCGGTGCCGTGGGCCTCGACTGCGTCCACGTCGGAGGGTTCGAGCTGGGCACTGGCCAGCGCCTGCCGGATCAGGCGCTGCTGGGCGGGGCCGTTGGGCGCGGTCAACTGGCTGCTGGCGCCGTCCTGGTTGACGGCCGTGCCGCGGATGACGGCCAGCACCCGGTGGCCGTTGCGCCGCGCGTCGGAGAGCTTCTCCAGGAGGAGGAGGCCCGCGCCCTCGCTCCAGCCGGTGCCGTCGGCGTCGGCGGAGAAGGCCTTGCACCGGCCGTCCGCCGACAGGCCGCGCTGGCGGCTGAACTCGATGAAGGTGTTGGGCGTGGCCATGACGGTCACGCCGCCCGCCAGCGCGAGCGTGCACTCACCGTTGCGCAGCGCCTGTACGGCCAGGTGGACGGCGACGAGCGAGGAGGAGCAGGCCGTGTCGACGGTGACGGCCGGGCCTTCCAGACCGAGGGTGTAGGCCACCCGGCCCGAGGCCACACTGCCCGCGCTGCCGGAGCCGATGTAGCCCTCGAAGGACTTGGGGGCGGGTGTCAGGCGCGACGCGTAGTCGTTGTACATGACGCCGGCGAACACGCCCGTACGGCTGCCGCGCAGGGTCTCGGGGACGATGCCCGCCCGTTCGAAGGCCTCCCAGGCCACCTCCAGCAGCAGCCGCTGCTGGGGGTCGGTGGCCAGGGCCTCGCGCGGGCTCAGGCCGAAGAACTCCGGGTCGAAGCGCGGCGCGTCGTGAAGGAAGCCGCCGTGCCGCGTGTAACTCGTGCCCGTCCGGTCCGGGTCGGGGTCGTAGAGGTTGTCGAGGTCCCAGCCGCGGTCGGTGGGGAAGCCGCCGATGGCGTCCGTGCCGTCGGTGACCAGGCGCCAGAGGTCCTCGGGAGAGGCGACACCGCCCGGGTAGCGGCAGCTCATCGCCACGACGGCGACCGGTTCGTGCCGGTCGGCCTCGACCTCGCGCAGGCGCTGCCTGGCCCGGGCGAGATTGCCGGTGGCGCGCTTGAGATATTCGCGAAGCTCTTCCTCGGTCGCCATTGCGGTGTTCAACCTCTCGAAAACGGGTCGGACGGGGTTCGGGGCGCAGCGGAGCCGTTCAGGCCTGGCGTGCGGCCAGCCTGCGGCGGGTGCGCTGGGCGAGATGCGCGTACCGCAGGACGGCCCGCGGCAGGTAGTGGCCGCCCTTCATGCGGAGGATCGACAGGAAGCCCCACAGCTGCATCTCGGGCAGGTGGTGCGGGGCCCCGTGCACGTCGTCGTACTCGACGATCCGCAGGTCCCGTACGTGGCGGCGCAGCCGCCGCGGATCCTCGGCCGGGATGATCTCGTCCCGCGTGCTCGCCGCGTAGGCCAGGGGGACGGAGAGTCCGGCCAGCTGACGGTCGCTCAGCGCCCAGTCGCGGATGTGCTCGCCGACGTCCGCGGCCGGGACTCCGGTCAGGTGGGCGAGGGTGTCGACGGTGATCCGGGGCAGCCGTGCCTGCCAGGCAGGGTCCGTGAAGAAGTCGTGCACCGGCGCGCCGACGGTCATGATGCCCTGGATGCGCGGCTCCTCCAGGGCGGCCCGCACGGCCAGGTGGCCGCTGAAGCTCAGCGTGATGCAGTACGTCCGTGCCACGTCGGCCACGTCCGCGACGGCGTCCAGGAGCTGTGGCAGCAGGTGCCGGCTGTCGGCGCCGTAGGTCAGGGTGTTCTCGCCGACGCCGGGGAGCTCGGTGACGAGCCCGGCGAAGCCCAGCCGGTCCAGTCGGGTGAGGAGCGGGGCCCACTGCTCCTTGATGCTGACGATGCCGCCCATGAACACCAGCAGGGGCCGCCGCTCGTGCCGGCTCAGTCCGCTCGTCCAGCAGCCCACCCGGCCCCCGGGGAGGTCCAGGTCGAGGCGATCGATGCCGCCGGTCTCCTTCCGCCAGCGGTCGAAGGCGTTCACGCAGCGCTCCAGCGCCGCGCCGCGGGCGGGGCCGTCGACGTAGGGGAAGCGGGCCATGTTGAAGTGGCGGCAGGCCTCCAGGTACTGGCCCGCTTCTTCGAGCCGCTCGCCGACCTCGCACCACTCGCGTGTCCAGGAGCCTGCCGCGCCCTCGTCGTCGGTGCGGATGCGGCCGAGCAGCTTCTCGAAGTGGCCCGGCGGCATGGACTGCGCGCGGGCGTGGGCGCCCACGTACTGCTTGAGTTCCTCGACGTCGTTCATCGGTCCGTGGAACCGGCCCCCGTGACACCGGCGGTCCGGTTCTCTCCTCCTTCCGGTGCGCCGGGGAAGCCTTCGAGGCGTTCCTTGATCTCGGTGAGCATGTCGGCCGCCTCGGCGCCGTCGATGACCCGGTGGTCGAAGGCCAGGTTCAGACGCATCACCGGTGCCACCGTCACGGCGCCGTCGCGGACGACCGGCCGGTCGACGACCCGTCCGACGCCGAGGGTGATCGTGGTGCCGCCCACGGAATGGAAGCCGTCCACGGCGCGGTGGCCGAGCGAGCTGACCGCGAACGTCCCGGTGCGGGCCGCCCGCGCCGTCAGCGACCGGGTCGCCCTGCGGAACAGCGCGCGGCCGATCGGGACGGGCAGCTTGTGCAGCGCGCGCAGGCCCGCGAACTCGGCCATGAGGTCGGGGTCGCCGTCGCGGTAGTGGTCCACCTGGCGCTGGACCTCCTCCAGACCGGCCCGTTCGAGGCCGGGCAGCACGGCGGCGAGGACGACGCGCCGGCCGCCGAGCCGCCGGTCCAGGGCGAGTTTGGCGCTGGTGGAGCCGTAGGTGACGGTCCTCGGCAGCAGCCGGCCGCCGATCGCGCTGTTGGCCTGGGGGTGGTCGGCGACGACCCGCGCTCCGGCGTGGAGCACGTAGCTGACCACCGAGTAGCGGCGGCCCTCCTCGGCGGCGGCCGCGCGGTGCCGCCACACCCGCTCCATGTCGACCTCGGTGTCGAGGAAGACCGGCGCGAACGCCTTCGCCCCCTCCAGGAAGTAGAGCGTGTGCCGCCGCTCCCGGGCGACGGGGACCGGCCTCATCCGGACACCGCCACGTCGTACAGGCCGCGCAGCGTCGTCGCCTCCAGGGCGGCGGGCAGGGACAGCGAACGGCCCGTGCCGCGCTCCAGCAGGGTGAGCAGGGTGATGAGGTGGACGGAGTCCCAGCCGGCGACCTCGCCGAGGGGCCGGTCCACGTCGGTGTCGTCGACGGGCAGGCCCAGGTCGTCCCGGACCAGCGTGATGAAGGCGTCGATGGAGTTCACGGGGTGTTCCCTTCGCAGGACTCGGTCAGCTGCACGTGGTCGGGGACCGGCGGGACGGACGCCAGGTCGTGCCGGAAGACGAGCTCGCCGTCGGCGTCCGTCACCGGTACGAAGCCGTTCTGCGGATAGAAGTCCCGGACCTTGGCGTTCTTGGCGCTCGCGCGATAGGTGGCGAGCACCTCGCGCGCTCCGTCGGCCCGGGCCTGCCGCAGCACGGCCGCCAGGACGGTCTGTTCGATGCCGCGGGCGAACACCCGGCAGCTGAGCAGGAAGTTGTCGATGTGCACGGTGGTGCCCTCACGACGGGTGAAGACCACGCCGACCAGACCGTTCTCCCCGAACCGGTCGCCCGCGTGCACGGCCAGCACCCGGGTGTCCGGGCCCGCGGCCAGCTCCTTCACCTCGGCCGCCTGCAGCCGTCGCGTGGTGAGGTTGAATTGGTTCGTGCGCAGCGTCAGCTGAGCCGCCCGCGGCACCTCCCGCTCCTCGACCGGACCGATCCGCACCCGCACCCCGAGCTCGCGCAGGTAGTCCTGGAGGGAGTCGAAGCCGTGCAGGAAGTCCTTGCGCTCGGCCTCGACGCGGTAGAGCGCGGGGCGCGCGCGGTCCTCCACGGTCAGCTCGCGGACGTCGAACCAGCCGTCCCGCAGCAGTTTCTCGACGTGCCGGGCCGGCTCCTCGTCCAGCTGGACGACGCTCACCCCCGGCAGCTCACGGCGCACGAGACCGCACTCGTAGGGGCTGTCGTCGACGAACACGACGCTCTCGACGGCCAGGTTGAGGTCCTCCGCCAGCTCCTTGAGGTTCTCGTGCTTGGGCCGCCAGTTCACGGCGAAACGGACGAAGTCCGCCTCCCGCAGCGTCATCCCCGGGTGGCCGGCGACGACCTCGCGGACCGGGGCCAGGTCGTTCTTGCTCACCGCCGCCAGCAGGACACCCTGCGAGGCGAACTGCTTGAGCACCTTCTGGAACGCCTGGAACGCCTCGCCGCGAGGGCTGTCGGCGACCTCGATGCCGTCCGCGCCGTCGTCGCCGAGCACACCGCCCCACACCGTCTGGTCCAGGTCCACGGCCAGGCACTTCTTCGTCTGCCCGGCCAGGATGCGGGCCAGGTGACCGGCCTCCCGGGCATAGCGCGAGAGCATCGCCAGCGAGAGGTGGGCCTTGGCGTAGACGCTCAGCCGCGGGTCGGTGACCGCGACGCCCTCGGCCGCCAGCGGGTCCAGGTCGAGCACGACCAGCTCCGAGTGCGTCTCGGTCAGGCGCAGCAGGCGGGCGTTGGCCTCGCGCCAGACGGCGCCGAGCCGGGCACGGGAGCGGTGGTCGATCAGCTGGGAGGCGAGCACGCGGGGCAGCGGCATGGTGTTGAGCACGAGGGTGCCGCTGCCCGACCCGGCGAAGCGGGCGGTGAGGGCGTCCAGCAGCGCCGTCTTCTCGGCGAGCACCGCCTCGACGTCCTCCGGGCGCCAGGGCGTCGGCAGCTCGTCCATGACGATCATGGGGTCGAGCAGGCACAGGACCAGGTCCGGAGCGGCGGCGTGCAGGGCGCTGCCCGGGTCCGTCAGGTCGAAGACGTAGGAGTCGAAGTCCGAGACGACCGTGCGCAGCACGATGCCGTGGCGGGCACCCTCCAGGGCGAGGGCCGGGACGAGCGCGGAGAGCGTCCCGTGACCGGTGACGGCGACCGTGAGGGCCGGCAGCTCGGGATGCTCGTGCAGCACCTCGTCCGGACCGACGCGGGACAGCAGTTGCGCGGCCCGTACGGAATCCGCCTCGGGCAGGCGCGCCAGCAGGGACTTCAGGCCCGGGTAGGCGACGGCGAGACGCCCGGCCCGGTGCAGGGCGAGCAATTCGTCGGCCGGATCGGTGGCCGAGGCGGTGGCGGGGGTGGAGGCCATGGTGACGGTCAGACCCCTTCCAGCGCGAAGCCGGCCTTGATCCACTTACTGGACTCGATGGCGATGCCGATCGCCCGCTCACCGGGCGCGAGCCGCTCCAGCGCCCGCTCCAGCTGGAAGAAGACCAGGGCGTTGGCGTTGTTGCCCGTCGTGTTGACGCAGGAGACCTCCTCGGCGCCCGCGACGCCCAGCCGCTCCACGATCCGCCGCGTCATCCGGCCGGAAAGCTGCGGCGGCAGCAGATAGGTGACGTCCTCCTCGCGCCAGTCCAGGTCGTCGAGCAGCTCGCGCAGGGTCTCGTCGGCCATCTCCGGCACGTGCCGCTCGATCGCCTTGTAGTCCTCGGTGGCCGCGGGCCGCTCCGAGTGGCGGTCGACGGGCCCGAACCACTCCAGCGTCGCCCCGGCCTCCCGGTTCAGCCCGGTCAGCCGGGTACGGACCGACACCAGTTCGCAGCGGCCCGCCGCAGGGTCCGTGCTGAGGACGGCCGCGCCGGCGCCGTCCCCGAACAGGACGTAGTTCACGAGCTGGTCGGGCGGAACCTTCGCCAGCTCCGCGTCGCAGTCGTAGAACCGCGCGAGCACATCGGCACCGATCACGAGCGCGGTGCGGTGCCGGCCGGTCCGCAGCATCTGATGGGCCACGTCCAGGGCCTGGACCGCGCCCGAACAGCCCGACTGGAGCTGGTAGGTGGGCACGTCGTCGATGCCCAGCCGGTCGCAGATGACATTGACCGTGGCGGGCATGAGCTGCTCCGGGGTGGCCGTGGCCATCACGACGAGGTCCACCTCGTCCGGCCGGACCCCCGCGCCCTCCAGGGCCCGCCGGGCCGCCGCCTCGCCCAGACCGGACAGCGAATCGCGGATCTCACCGGTCTCGATGTCAACCGCCAGGTGCCGGTTGCGCGTTCCGATGAACGCGTCCACCCACTGCTCCCACAGGGGGTCCATGCCGAACCGGCGGGCGAGCGCGGCATTGTCGACGGGCGGTCCGGGCAACGCGGTTCCCACCGACAGGATCCGGATGTGTGGTGTGTCCACGACCTGCTCCTCTCTCTGCCCGGCCATGGTCCGGAAAGCCGCTACCGTGCTGCTTACGCGACGCTTTCGTGAGCCGCCGGATTACGCGGCGCTAACGCCCGGGAGACACGGGGTTGCAGGGCATTCGCGGCGCCTCCTAGCTTTTCCGGCTGCGGGGAAATCCCCGCCCGCAGGAAGAAGACGAGGGGAACGCGATGGAAATCACCGCCCCGCCGGGCCCGTCCGCTGCACCGCCCTTTCCCCAGCAGAGGGCCTGCCCCTACCAGCCGCCGCCCGCCTACGAACAGCTGGGCGCACAAGGGCCGTTGTCCCGGGTCACCCTCTTCGACGGCCGCGTCGTGTGGTTCGTCACCGGCTATCCCGAGGCACGCCAACTGCTCGCGGACCCACGGATCTCCGCCGACCGGCAGCGCCCCGACTACCCGGCCGTCGCGCCCCGCTTCCAGGCCGAGGTCGCCAAGCGCCTGGTGCTCATCGGCATGGACCCGCCCGCCCACGACGAACACCGGCGCCTGCTCAACCCGGACTTCAGCCGCAAGCGGGTCGAGAGCCTGCGGCCCGTCGTGCAGGACATCGTCGACCACCACGTGGACCGGATGCTCCGGACCGGCCCACCCGCCGACCTCGTACGCGACTTCGCGCTGCCCGTGCCGTCCCGGGTGATCTCCGAGGTGCTGGGCCTGCCCCACGAGGACCTGGAGTTCTTCCAGGACGCCTCACGCCGGCTCCTCCAGGCCACCACCGGCGAGGAATCCCAGGAAGCGGGACGCGAACTCATCGGCTACCTCGACGCGCTGGCCACCCGCCGCCGCACCGAGCCCGGCCCCGGCCTGATCGGCCGCCTCGCCCGCGAAGAAGTCGCCACGGGCCGCCTCAGCCACGCCGACCTCGTCCAGATAGCCCTGGTCATCCTGGTCGCCGGACACGAGACCACGGCCTCCACCATCGCGCTGGGCGCCATCACCCTGCTCGACCACCCCGAACAGCTCGCCCGCATGCAGGCCGACCCGGACACCGTGCCGGCCGTGGTCGAGGAGATCCTGCGCTGCGTCGCGGTCACCGACCTCGCCGGAGTGCGGGTCGCCACCGCCGACATCCCCGTCGCCGGACAGGTCATCCGCGCGGGCGAAGGCGTCCTGCTGTCCGCCACCATGGCCAACCGGGACAGCCGCGTCCACCGGGACCCGCAGGCCTTCGACACCGGCCGCACCGGCCGCCGCCAGCTGTCCTTCGGCTACGGCATCCACCAGTGCCTCGGCCAGAGCCTCGCCCGACTGGAACTGGAGATCGCCTTCTCCACCCTGTTCACCCGCATCCCCACGCTGCGCCTCGCCGTCCCCGCCGACCGGCTGCCCACCCGGCCGCCCGGCAGCGGCACGGTGCAGGGCGTCAACGAGATGCCGGTGACGTGGTGAGCGCCGACGGGCCCGCCGACGCACTGGTCACCGCCGACCGGGAAGCCTGCATCGGCGCCGCCCAGTGCGCCTACAGCGCCCCCGCCGTCTTCGACCAGGACGACGACGGACACGTCCTCGTACGCGATCCGCACCCCGGCCCCCACGAGTGGGACGCGGTGCGGGAGGCCGTGGACCTGTGCCCCGTACAGGCGATCCGGCTCCGTGGCACGGCCGACGGGACCTGACCACCGGCACCACCACAGGACATGACGACGAACCCCGCAGGCCCGGGCCTGCGGGGTTCCTCGCGTCCGGCCGTCACGGGCGGCTGCCGCCCGGACCCCATGCGACCGGCAGCGAGCCCAGAGTCCTGATCTGCATGCCCTTCAGCCACTGCACGTCCTCGGGCGCCACGTCGAGCCGCAGGTCCGGGAAGCGCGTGAGCAGCGCGGTGATCGCCACCTGCATCTCCGCCCGGGCCAGAGCGGCACCGGTGCAGTGGTGCAGGCCGTGCCCGAAGGACAGGTGGGCGTTCCCCGCCCGCCGCAGCTCCAGCACCTCGGGGTCCTCGAACGCCCGGGGATCCATGTTCCCGGCCGGAGTCGCGCACAGCACGGGCTCACCGGCCCGGATCAGCTGCCCGCCGATCTCCACGTCCTCGGTCGGATACCGGGCGAACGTCGTGTGCGAGACCAGCGGGACGAACCGCAGCAGCTCCTCGACCGCCTGCGGGACGGCCTCCGGGTGTTCCCGGAGCAACTGCGCCTGGCCGGGCTGCGACAACAGCACGTAGAAGGTCGAGGCCAGCTGGGAGGCGGGAGTGTCGTAGCCGCCGACCAGCAGCGTGTACACCAGCTCCAGCAACTCCTCGTCGGTGTACGCGCCGCCCTCGGCCGCAGCCTCCAGCATGGCGCTCACGAGGTCGTCGCCCGGCTCCCGGCGGCGCCGGTCGATCAGCCCGCGGACGTAGTCGCGCAGCAGCTCCAGCTCGACCGCGATCTCCTCCGGCGACAGCTCCGTCCTGCCGAAGAAGCACTGCACCATGCCCTGGAACCGGTCCCGCTCGCCCTCGGGCACGCCCAGGAGCTCACAGATGTTCAGCGCGGAGAACGGGCCCGTGAAGGCCGTGACGAGATCGACCGGGGAACCCTGCTCGGCCATGGCGTCGAGCAACTCCTCCGCCACCCGGGCGATCCCCGGCCGCAGCCGCTCGACACCCCGGTTGGAGAACGGCTTGGAGATCAGACGCCGCAGCCGGCCGTGGTCCGGCGCGTCCGCACCCATGATGCTGCCGCCCACCGGCACCGGCGCCACCCGCGCCTCGTCGCGGTCCGCGGCGGCGGCGCGGCCGAACCGCTGGTCCCCGAGAATGGCCTTGATGTCCGCGTACCGGCTCACCAGCCACGCGTTCTCCCCGTACGGCGGGGTCACCCACACCGGACGACCGTGTTCGAGGAGTTCACGGTAGCTGTGGTCGATGCCGAGCCCCTTGATCGCTGTGAATTCGAACGGAACGGGAACCCGTGTGGAGGTCATCGAGTCTTCCTTCGCCGTGAGGGCACGCGCCCGCACTGCGCGGCGCGCTGGTGCCCCCAGCGTCACAGGGAACGCTAACGGCGGACTTACCCGTCCTCCGCCGGCAGCGGAAGGAGCGGGGCACGGATCGCGGGACGACGAACACCGGAACGGCGGACCGGCGACGACCGCCGGCCCGCCGTTCCGCGACTGCCCGGAAGGGCGGAGCGAGCCGTCGGCTCAGTCGAGGTCGTTGTCGATGAACTCGAAGAGGTCCTCGTCCGCCACCGCGTCCAGCCCGCCCGGGAAGCCGGCCGAGACGTCCGGATCACCCGCACCACCCTTGGCGGTCAGCCTGCTCAGAAGTGCCTCCAGCCGGGCCTTCGTCCGGGAGCGGCTCTCCTCGTCACCGGAGATCTCCTCGAACGCCGCCTCCAGCGCGTCGAGCGGCGACAGGGCCGCGCTCGGCAGCTCCTCGGCCAGCCGGTCGAGGAGATGGCCGGCGATGGCGACGGGAGTCGGGTAGTCGAACACCAAGGTGGTCGACAGCCGCAGCCCGGTGGCCGCACCGAGCCGGTTGCGCAACTCGACGGCGGAGAGCGAGTCCAGGCCCATGTCGAGCAGCCCGCGCCGGGGCTCCACGGCCGAAGAAGAGGCGTGCCCCAGGACATCGGCGACGTGGCGGCGGACCAGCTCGTCGAGGAACCGCTCGCGTTCCGCGTCGTCCATGCCGAGCAACCGCTCCCGCACCCCGGCCCCGCCCCCGGCGGGCGAGGCGACCGACGGCGCGGGGCCGGCCGGCACGGGCACCAGCTCCCGGTACAGCGGGGCCAGTTCGCCCTCCGCCGCACGACTGCGCAGCGCCCCCATGTCCAGCAGGACCGGCACCGACAGCGCCGCGCCCCGCGCGATCGAGGCGTCGAACAGCTTCAGCCCCGCGGCCGAGGCGATCGGCAGGATGCCGCTGCGCCCGAGCCGGGCACGCTCCGCCGCGCCCAGTGACTGCGTGATGCCGCTGGTCTCCTCCCACAGGCCCCAGGCGAGGGAGGTGGCGGGGAGTCCTTGGGTGTGGCGGTGGTGTGCGAGGGCGTCGAGGTAGGTGTTGGCGGCGGCGTAGTTGGCTTGTCCTGGGTTGCCGGTGGTGCCGGCGATGGAGGAGTAGAGGATGAAGGTGGTGAGGGTGTGGTGGTTGCGGGTTGCGTGGTGGAGGTTGTGGGCTGCGTCGGCTTTGGCGTGGAGGACGGTGTCGAGTTGGTGGGGGGTGAGGGTTTCGAGGGTGGTGTCGTCGGTGGTGCCGGCGGTGTGGATGACGGTGGTGAGGGGGTGTTGGTCGGGAATCTGGGTGAGGAGTGTGGTGAGGGCGTCGGGGTCGGCGATGTCGCAGGCGGTGATGGTGGTGTGGGCGCCGAGTGCGGTGAGTTCGGCTTCGAGTTCGGCCGCTCCGTCGGCGTTGGGGCCGCTCCTGCTGACGAGGAGGAGGTGGCGTGCGCCGTGTTCGGTGACGAGGTGGCGGGCGAGGAGTGAGCCGAGGGTGCCGGTGCCGCCGGTGATGAGGGTGGTGCCGTTGGGGTCGAGGTGGGATGTGTGGTTGGTGGTGGTGTCGGCTCGGGTGAGGCGGGGGGCGAGGAGGGTGTTGTCGCGGAGGGCGAGTTGGGGTTCGCGGGTGGCGAGTGCGGTGGTGATGAGGTCTGGGGGGAGGGGAGCGGTGTCGGTGTCCAGGAGGACGAAGCGGTCCGGGTGTTCGGACTGAGCCGTACGCACCAGACCCCACACCGGTGAGACGTCGAGGCCGGTCACACCGTCCCCGGCTGCCGCCGCGACCGCGTCGTGCGTGACGAACACCAGCCGCGCCTGGTCGTCCCGCTCCTCCGCGAGCCACTGCTGCACGGACCGCAAGGCTTCCTGAGCCGCGTGGTGCAGGGATGCGGGTCCGCCCTCATCCGTGCGCACCGCGGAGGCGAACGACACGACGACGGGAGCGGGGCCGTCAGCGGGCCGGCTCGACGCGGTCGGAACCGCCGGGACGGGAACCCATTCCACGTCGAACAGCGAGTTCCGGTGAGCGGTGGCCGATGACAGCAACTGCTGTACGTCGAAGGGCCGCAGCGTCAGGGAGTCGACCGACACGACCGGCTTGCCCTCGGCATTCACGAGGGTCAGAGCGGCGGAGTCCGCCGACACCGGTGAGATCCGCAGCCGGGCGGAGGCGGCACCCACCGCGTGCAGACGTACCCCGCTCCACGCGAACGGCAGCCGCAGCGTGCCACCGGTTCCCCCGCCGTCCCCGGCCTGGAGACCCAGGGGATGCAGCGCGGCGTCCAGGAGCGCGGGGTGCACGGCGAACCGTGCTTCCTCGCCGTGCAGGCCCTCGGGCAGCCGCACCTCGGCGAACAGCTCGTCCCCGGTGCGCCAGATGGAGGTCAGGCCGCGGAAGCCGGGGCCGTAGTCCTGGCCGTGCGCGCTCATCAGCTCGTACACCTCCTCCACCGGGACCTGCTTCGCGCCGGCCGGCGGCCAGTCGGCAGAAAGGGAGGGGCCGTCCTGCTCCTCGCGGTCGGGTCGCGTCAGCAGGCCGACCGCGTGCCGGGTCCACGGCGCGTCGGACTCGTCGGAACCGCCGGGCCTGGAGTGAACGGTCAGCTGACGGCACCCGGCGTCGTCGGGCTCGCCCAGGACCACCTGCAACTGCGCGAAGGACTGCTCGGGGACGACGAGCGGTGCCTCAAGGGTCAGCTCGTCCAGGACCGTGTGCCCGGAGCGGGCCCCGAGGCACAGGGCGAGATCGACATAGGCCGTGCCGGGAAGGACGGCCGTGCCCTGAATCGCGTGGTCCGCGAGCCACGGGTGACTGCGCAACGACAGCCGTCCGGTGAAGAGATGCCCCTTTCCGTCCACGAGTTCGAGGTCGGCGCTCAGCAGCGGGTGCCCGGCGCTGCCGAGACCGAAGTCCGTGGCGTCACCCGTGGTGTCCGGGGTGTCGAGCCAGTGGCGTTGGCGTTGGAAGGGGTAGGTGGGGAGGGGGGTGGTGGGGGTGGTGGCTGTGTAGTACTGGCGCCAGTTGATGGGGGTGCCGGTGGTGTGGAGGTGGGCGAGGGCGTTGGTGGTGGTGTGGGGTTCGGGGTGGTTTTTGCGGAGGGTGGGGATGAAGTGGCCGGTGGTGGTGGTGTGTTGGGTGAGGGTGGTGAGGGTGGTGTCGGGGCCGAGTTCGAGGTAGGTGGTGGTGCCGAGGTTGTGGAGGGTTTGGATGGCGGGTTGGTAGAGGACGGTTTGGCGGGCGTGGTTGATCCAGTGTTCGGGGTTGGTGAGTTGTTCGGTGGTGGCGGTGGTGCCGGTGAGGGTGGAGATGATGGGGATGGTGGGGGGGTGGTAGGTGAGGGTGTGGAGGGTGTGTCGGAACTCGTCGAGCATGGGTTCCATGAGGGGGGAGTGGAAGGCGTGGGAGACGTTGAGGAATCGCGTCTTGGTGGTGGTGCCGAGTTGTTGGGCGATGTGGGTGAGGGCTTCGCGGGTGCCGGAGATGACGGTGTTGGTGGGGCTGTTGATGGCGGCGATGGTGGCGTTGTGGTCGTGGAGGAGGGGTTGGATCTGGGTGGCGGGGGCGTGGATGGCGAGCATGGCGCCGCCTGTGGGGAGGTGTTGCATGAGGCGGGCGCGGTGGGTGACGAGGGTGGCGGCGTCGGTGAGGGAGAGGACTCCGGCTGCGTGGGCTGCGGTGATTTCGCCGATGGAGTGGCCGGTGAGGTGGTGGGGGGTGATGCCCCAGGAGGTGATGAGGTGGTAGAGGGCTGTTTCGAGGGCGAAGAGTGCGGGTTGGGTGTATTCGGTGCGGTCGAGGAGGTCGCCGTCTTCGAAGATGACCTTGCGCAGGGGGTGTTCGAGGTGGGGGTCGGTGGCGGCGCAGACGGCGTCGAAGGCTTCGGCGTAGACGGGGTAGGTCTGGTGGAGTTGCCGGCCCATGCCGGTTCGTTGGCTGCCCTGTCCGGCGAACAGGAACGCCAGACGCCCGTCGCTTTCGGCGTGTCCTCGCAGGATGTTCGGGGCGGGTTCTCCTCGGGAGAGCGTGGCGAGGGCGTCGAGGAGTTCGTCGCGGTGGGTGCCGGTGATGGTGGCGCGGTCGGGGAAGTGGGTGCGGGTCAGGGCCAGGGCGTGTGCGACTTCGGTGATGGTGAGGTCGGGGTTGTGGGTCAGGTGGTCGTGGAGCTGGTGTGCCTGGTCCCGTAGCGCGTTCTCGCCCTTCGCGGACAACACCCAGGACGTGGGGCCGGCCGTGTCCGGGACGGGCCGCGCCTCCTGCCCCGGAGCCTCCTCCAGAACGACGTGGCAGTTCGTCCCGCCCATGCCGAACGAGGAGACGCCCGCGATCAGCGGGCGGTCCGGGTACGGCCAGGGGCCCAGCTCCGTCTGCACCCGGAGGTTGAGGTCGGCCAGCGGGATCCGGGGGTTGGGCGAGACGTAGTTGAGGCTCGGGGGGAGCAAGCGGTGGCTGATGCTGAGTGCCACCTTCAGCAGGCCCACGATGCCTGCGGCACCCTCCAGGTGACCGACGTTCGTCTTGGCCGAGCCCACGGCCAGGGGGAACTCCGCGTCGCGCTCGCCCCTGAGCGCCGCGCCGAGCGCCGCGGCCTCGACGGGGTCGCCCACCGGCGTGCCCGTGCCGTGGAGCTCGACGTACTGCAACTCCCCGGCGGAGACCCCGGCGTTCCGCCGCGCCAGGCGCAGCACCTCCTCCTGGGCGCTCGCGCTGGGAACCGTCAGACCGTCCGTGGAGCCGTCGTTGTTGACGGCGCTGCCGCGGATCACGCAGTACACCCGGTCGCCGTCGCGCAGCGCGTCCGCCAGGGGCTTGAGGACGACCAGACCGCCGCCCTCGCCCCGGGCGTAGCCGTTCGCGCGCGCGTCGAAGGTGTAGCAGCGGCCGTCCGGCGACAGGCCGCCGAACTTCGCGGCGCTCACCGTGCTCTCGGGAACGAGGATGAGGCTGACACCGCCCGCGAGCGCCACCGTGGACTCGCCACGCCGCAGGCTCTCGCACGCCATGTGCACGGCCACCAGGGACGAGGACTGGACGGTGTCCACGACGACGCTCGGCCCGTGCAGCCCGAGGGCGTATGAGACGCGGTTGGCGATGATGCCGCGCTGCAGCCCGGTGAGGGTGTGTCGGCCGATGGCCCCGGCCCCGCCGTTGCGCAGCAGAGAGGCGTAGTCGTCGCCGATCGCGCCGATGAAAACACCCGTGCGCGTGTCCCGGATCGCCGAGGGCACCACCCCGGCGTCCTCCAGCGCCTCCCAGCTCAGCTCCAGCATGAGCCGCTGCTGCGGGTCCATGGCCGCGGCCTCGCGCGGGGAGATCCCGAAGAACGCGGCATCGAACCGGTCCACGTGGTCGAGGTAGCCGCCACGGCGCGTGAGTGCCTTGCCCGGCGCGGCGGGGTCGGGGTCATACCACGCCTCGGCATCCCACCGGTCCCGCGGAGTCTCGCCGACCGCGTCCACCCCGTCACGGAGATTGCGCCAGA
Source organism: Kitasatospora sp. NPDC001132 (assembly GCF_053598415.1). Lineage (NCBI taxonomy): Bacteria > Bacillati > Actinomycetota > Actinomycetes > Kitasatosporales > Streptomycetaceae > Kitasatospora > Kitasatospora sp. NPDC001132. Next base: position 18,241 of record NZ_JBSFKF010000011.1, read on the forward strand.
AGACCTCGGGGCGAGGTGCCTGGGGAAGTCGGCAGGAGAGTCCTACGACGGCAACGGGAACGTCCTGGCCGGCGGGTACGCCAGAGGCAGCGAGGACGGTCTGACTCACGATGGGCTCCATACTCCCATCCTGCGAACGGCTCTTACGCGGCCCTAACTAGTGCCTTACCGGGGCGTGCGGCGCGCCTCGTGCGGGGTCGTGCCTGATTCCCGATCCGACAGCGGGGCAGCGAGGAACACGGCGGACCCACATCCTGTGAGTCGGTGGTCAGAAGCCTGGATCGAACTGCCGAGGACGGTTTCGGCCACGCCGGGCGCGGATGGCGGGCTAGGCATTCTTGTCATGATTGCGTCGCACGCGCTTGCATGTCCGCATGGCCCGACGCGACCTCGTCCTCCTGACCGATCACAGTTCGACCGAAGGCAGCCGGAAGGTGCTCGCCGCCGCCGCGCGGACGCTGACCGGCCGGGAGCCCGTACACCTGGACGCCCGGCACTTCATGACCGGCGGCAGCGGCCTGGTCGAGGCCGACGACGAGGGCGGGTTCCGGCTGGAGGCGGGCGGTCGGAGGGTGTCCGCCGACACGGTGATCGTGTACGAGATCCCGCCGCACCGGCGGCGCGCGTTCGAGGACTGCCAGCGGCGGCTGCGTGGATTCGGCGCCCGGTCGCTCGGTGTCGACGCCGAGGCGTGGCGGGTGGCCACCGAGAAGGACCTCACCGTCGCCCGCTTCCTCCGGGACGGCGTGCCGCACATGCCCAGCATCGCGCTCTCCAGGCCGAGTCCGGAGGCCGTCGCCGAGGCCTTCGCGGAGCTCGGCGGCGACGTCTGGGCCCGGCCCTGTGTCGGCATGGGCGGGGACGACGTCTTCCACGTCACCACCCGTGCCCAGCTCGACGCCGCCGCGCGGCACTACGCGCGGGCGGGAGCGGACTGGCTGATCGCCCGCGACGCCCGCAACGTCCTCCCGGACGGGAGCCGCCACCAGTACCGGGTGGTGGTGCTGCACGGGCGGGTGGTCCGGGTGGTCGAGCACGTTCAGGCGGACCCGGACGCGCCCTGCAACGAGAGCCGGGGCGCCGTCTCCACCCTGCTCGACTACGGCGACCTGCCCGACGGGCTGGCGGAGGCGGCCGTCGCGGCGGCCGCCTCCCTGGGCCTGGACCTCGCCGGGGTGGACCTCGCCGCCGAGAGCGGCGGCGTGGTCTTCGAGGTCAACGTCCACCCCGCGTTCGGCCGACGCGGCCTGGAACAGGTGGCGCTGCCGTACGTCGCGGCGCACCTCGGGGAGTAGCACCCGCGTGCCCGAGGCGCCGGGCTGAGGCTCTCGGGCCCACGGCTCGTGATCTGCTCGGGCCCACGGTCCGCGGCCCCATCGGGTCACTGCCCCCGGGTCAATGCCTCCTCGGGTTCAATGCCGCCTCGCCTGCTCAGGCCCGCAGGATCGCCGCGAGCACGGGCGGCCGGAACAGCAGTGACGGCGGCGCCACCAGCGACATCACCTCGTGGAACGCCGAAGTGACGGACGGGTCCCGGGTGCTGGCGGCCAGGACCTTGTCGAAGAACCGGTGCTGGAGCCCGACCAGGCTGCCGGAGGGCGCGCCGGTGGTGGCGCGGAAGCGGGCGTCCTCGGCGCAGGAGATCATCCACGGGATCTTGGACGCCGCGGCGACGGCGTGCCGCGCGGCCCGGGCGGTGGCGCGCCCGATCCCGCCGTGCCGCTTCGCGGTGCGGCGCAGCTCCCGGGCGCAGAACAGGGCGACGGTGACGCCCTGCCCGTACACCGGGTTGAAGGTGCTCGCGGCGTCGCCGACCACCACCAGCCCGTCCGGGGAGCTGCGCTCGTAGTGCCGGCGCACGCCCGGCCCGGGGTGGAAGCCGCGTATCCCGCCTGCCGGTTCGGCGTCCCGCAGCAGCTCGTGCAGGAGCGGGTCGCGCAGCAGGCCCAGGTGCTCGGTGAACCCCTCCTCGCCGGGCCCCGGTTCGGCGCCGCGCATCCCGGCGAGGCTGACGATCCAGCGGTCGCCCTCGACCGGCAGCAGCACGCCCATGCGCGGCTCGTCCGGCGCCTTGGTCTGGAGGTAGGCCGCCCGGCCCGGCCCGAGCTCGGACCCGGTGGGGCGGTGGAAGATCCGGGAGGCGTACGCGACGCCCGCGTCCACCCGCTCCTCGGGTACCGGCGGGCAGCCCAGCTCGGCGAGCCACTTCGGCACCGAGGTCGAACGGCCCGCCGCGTCCACCACCAACTCGGCGGGGATCTCCCGGACTTCTCCGCGTTCGGAGCTGCGCGCCGAGCCGTTCTCCGAGTCGCGCGCCGAGCCGTTCCCCGAGTCGTGCGCGGAGCCGTCCCCGGACCGCTCCGAGTCGTGCGCCGACCCGCGCGAGCGGACCTTCACCCCGGTCACCACGCCCGCCGAGCCGAGCAGCCCGACCACGTCCGTCCCCTCCAGGACCTCGATCGCGGGGTGGGCGCGGATCCGGTCCAGCACCAGCTTGTCCAGCAGCGGCCGGGTGCAGGAGAGGAAGCTCACCTGTGCCGGGTACTCGGCCAGCCACCCCGCGGCGCACAGCCACTGGACGTCCGAGGCGGCCACCCGCTGGGCTCCCGCGGCCGTCAGCTCCTGCCGGATGCCGGGCATCATCTCCTCCAGCAGCCGGTGCCCGGCCTCCAGCACCAGGTGGGCGTGTCGGCCCTGCGGCACCCCGGCCCGGAACTCCGCCCCTGCCGGGTACCGGTCCCGCTCCACCACGACGATCCGCTCGGCGAACCCGCGCAGCGCCCACGCGGCCGCCAGTCCCGCGAGCCCGCCGCCCATCACCACTGCCGTTCCCCGCCCCGGGGCCCTCTCCGAAGAAGTCATGGCACGTAGCGTAGTGGCGCCGTCTCCTCCCCGTGATCACTTCGCTCCGGACGAACGCGCTTGCCCGCCAGGGCCGTTGAGGCAGCGTGAGGAACGAATCCGGACGATCCGTGGTGCGCGGGCGTGAGCGGTGGGCGTGGTGGGAGCAGTCCGCGGCAGGGCCCCGGTCGGAGCCCGGGGCGTGCGGGTACTAGACTCGGCGGGGTTGTGCTGGCACCCCTCCCGGTGCGCAGGCGCGCGGAGGCGAGGAGGTGAGAGCCGTGGAGTGCAGTAGTACGGGTCGAAGTCGGCCCCGCCCCCGGTTGTCCCGCACCACTCGCGGCCCCCGGCACACCTCCTCCCGTACGGCTCCCGCGCGGCGCTGACCTCGTCCTCCCGACGAGGCGCCGCCGGTCGCGCCGTGCGCGTGGCGGCCGGCCGGGCGCCTCCGGTCCGCCGTGTTCCCGTACGGCGGCCGGGCATCCACCGTGGAGGTTCCCGCCATGTCCGACTGGCGTGTGCGCGCTGTGCGCGCGAGCAAGCGTCCGTTCTCCCGTTCCGTCGTCCGGTCCACGGACACCCAGCCGGCGCCCGAGCACTCGATGGACCCGCGCCCCGACCAGCCCGTCGAACCGGTGACGCTGGAACGTTCCGTCGTGGACGCGGCGGTCTATCGGGACGGCCGCCGGACGGAGGCGCCCGCCGACCTCGCCGACATCTACCGCGAGCTGCCCGGCCGGCCCGGCACCATGGCCTGGATCGGCCTGTTCCGCCCCGCCGAGGCGCAGCTGCTGGAGGCCGCCGACCGGTTCAACCTGCACGAGCTGGCCGTCGAGGACGCCATCGTCGCCCACCAGCGGCCGAAGCTGGAGCGCTACGGCGACACCCTGTTCGTGGTGCTGCGCGCCGCCCGCTACCTGGACGAGGCGGAGGAGGTCGACTTCGGCGAGATCCACCTCTTCGTCGGCCCCGACTTCGTGCTCACCGTCCGCCACTCCCAGGCCCCGGACCTCTCGGCGGTGCGCCGCCGCCTGGAGGAGGACCCGGAGCTGCTGGCACTCGGCCCGGAGGCGGTGCTGTACGCGGTGCTGGACGCCGTGGTGGACGGCTACGCGCCGGTGATCGCCGGCCTCCAGCACGACATCGACGAGATCGAGACCGAGGTGTTCGGCGGCGACCCGCAGGTCTCCCGCCGCATCTACGAGCTGTCCCGCGAGGTGATCGAGTTCCAGCGGGCCACCCGTCCGCTGCTGGAGATCATGAAGAGCCTGGAGGCGGGCTTCGGCAAGTACGGCACCGACGACGACCTCCAGCGCTACCTGCGCGACGTGGCCGACCACGCCACCTACGCCGCCGAGCGGGTGGACGGCTTCCGGCAGATGCTCCAGAACATCCTGACCGTCAACGCGACGCTGGTCTCGCAGCGGCAGAACGAGGAGATGAAGCAGCTCGCCGAGGCGGGGCACGCGCAGAACGACGAGATCAAGAAGATCTCCTCCTGGGCGGCCATCCTCTTCGCGCCGACCTTGATCGGAACGGTCTACGGGATGAACTTCGAGACGATGCCGGAGCTCAAGTGGGTCTTCGGCTACCCGTTCGCGATCGGGCTGATGGCGCTGGTGTGCACCGGGTTGTACCTGGTGTTCAAGAAGCGGGACTGGCTGTAGGTCCGAGGGGAGCGAGGCCGGAGCCTTCCGCCGGCTCCTCGGCACGGCCTAGCGGCCGGCTCCTCGGCACGCCCTGACCTCCGAACGCCCTAGCCGGGCAGCAGCCGCTCGTACTCGGCCGCCGGGTCCGTCTGGCGCCGGTACTCGAGGTGAAGCCGGACGGCGCCGTCCGCTCCGGCCAGGTGCTCGAGCGGGCCCCGGCCGGCCGGGAGCGGGCGGGACTGCGGCCACTGCTGGGCGAGGACGGCGAGCGCGCTGCCGTCCGCGCCGCGCACCACCCAGGTGGCTCGGCCGCCGCCGATCAGCGGGAGCCGGGGACTGGGGAGTCCGATGGCGGCGAGTGCCGCGGGGGCGTCCAGGCCGTCGGGGAGCGTGACGGCCTCGGCGTGCGGGGCGTCGGCGTCGTCGCCGGCCGAGACGCTGTCCCGGGTGAGGAGGATGCGCATGACGGGAGGATAGGCGGGACCGGCGGGGGTGACCCGCAGGGGTGGCGGCCGAGACCTCACCCGTGTGCCGGATTGACAACCGGCCTTGCTGTGCTGGCAAATGGCAGGCATGGCCGACGAAGAGCTCGAGAACGTCCTCACCACGGTGGGCCCGCGGCTGCGGGCGCTGCGCCGGGAGCGCGGCACCACCCTCGCCAAACTGGCGGCCACCACCGGCATCTCGCTCAGCACGCTGTCCCGGCTGGAGTCAGGGCAGCGCAAGCCGACGCTGGAGCTGCTGCTGCCGCTGGCCCGGGAGTACCGGGTGCCGCTGGACGAACTGGTCGGCGCCCCGGCCACCGGGGACCCGAGGATCCACCCGCGCCCGGTGACCAGGAACGGCCAGACCATCGTCCCACTCACCCGTCACCTGGGCGGGCTGCACGCCTACAAGCACATCGTGCCACCGGGCAGGAACGCCGGGCCCGAGCTGGAGCTGAAGGTCCACGAGGGGTACGAGTGGCTGTACGTGCTGTCCGGACGGCTGCGGCTGGTGCTCGGCACCCACGACCTGGTGCTGACGGCCGGTGAGGCCGCCGAGTTCGACACGCGCACCCCGCACGCCTTCGGCAACGCGGGCCCGCAGCCGGTGGAGTTCCTCAGCCTGTTCGGTCCGCAGGGCGAGCGCATCCACGTCAGGGCGCGCCCGGGAACCTCTGTTCGGTAGGTTCGTTCCTGACAGGGGGTCTTCCTACCGGCTCCCGCCAGGCCGCGGGAGGGGCCGAGGAAATGAGTGTGCAGCGGAGCGCGGAGTCCGGTGAGAGCGGCGGCGGAGCCGGGGAACGCGAGGAGGCCCGGGACGGCCGGGCGCGGGCGGGTACGGGCACCACGGTGGCGGAGGGCGCGGACGTGGACGCCGGCGGGGCGGGGAAGGTGCCCGGGGCGCCCGACGGGGAGGTCGAGGAGAAGGCCGAACGCCCCCGGAAGAAGCGGCCGTTCTGGCAGGAGCTGCCGATCCTGCTGGTGATCGCGCTGCTGCTCTCGCTCGGCATCAAGACCTTCTTCGTCCAGGCCTTCTCCATCCCCTCCGGGTCGATGGAACAGACCCTCGCGATCGGCGACCGGGTCCTGGTCGACAAGTTCACCCCGTGGTTCGGCGCCAAGCCCGAGCGCGGCGAGGTGGTGGTGTTCCGCGATCCGGGCGGCTGGCTGGAGGGCGCGCCGACCACCTCCGGCGACTCCGTGACGGGCACCGTCCAGAAGGTGCTGAGCACCGTCGGCCTGATGCCCTCGGCGGACGAGAAGGACCTGATCAAGCGGGTGATCGCGGTCGGCGGGGACACCGTCGACTGCGAGGCCGGCGCGCCGCTGAAGGTCAACGGCGTCGCGCTGGACGAGCCGTACCTGTTCCCCGGCTCGACGCCCTGCGACGACGATCCGGTCGGCACCGTCACCGTGCCCAAGGGCAAGCTGTGGGTGATGGGCGACCACCGCAACAACTCGCGCGACTCCCGCTGGCACCACAACCAGACCGGCGACGGCTTCGTGCCGGTGGACAACGTGGTCGGCCGGGCCTTCGTGGTCGCCTGGCCGCTGTCCGACTGGTCGACCCTGCCGGTCCCGGACACCTTCGACAAGGTGCCGGCCGGGGCGGCGGGCGCGGCCGGTGCGCCGTTCGAGGAGCCGCCGGCGCCGGAGGTCGCCGCGCTGGCCGGGATCGTGCCGCTCGCCCTGTGGCGACGGCGGTCCTCGCGCAAGGAGCGCTGAGGCCGGCCCACCCCGGCCCGGCCCACCCCGGCCCAGCCCACCCCGGCCCAGGCCCACCGCACCCCGGCGCTCAGCCGACGGGCCACGGGTCGATCGTCTTCGACGGAACTCCTCCCGCCGATCTCTACACGCCTGTAGAGTTCAGGAGGTGAGCTGCACCCCCGGCCGCCGGCCGCCCCGAGCGGGCGTCCGGCCGCCGGGGCCGGGTCGGGAGGCGGAGCCGTGATGGAGAGTCAGTGCAGTCCCGAGGGTGCCGAGAGCGCCGGGGGCCCGGCGGAAGCGGAGCCCGAGGACCGGGACGTCCGGTGGGTCTACCAGCCGGTCGAGGTGGACCTCGGGGACGGCGCCTGGGCGCTCGGCCGGATCAGCGCGTGGTGGCAGGACGCGGCCGGGCAGCGCTGGTGCCGGCTGCGGATCGGCCGCAGCGGACAGCCTGCGCTCTGGCAGCGCTTCGACCCGGTGCGGGTGCTGCTGCTGCCGGTCTCCGGGCTCTGAGCAGGCGGGACGCCAGTTCCTGGCGGAACCGTTCGGTGAGCCCATATCGTCCCTGGGAGCGACCGCTGACAGGCCACTGAGCGACCGGGGACGACGTGACTTCGGAGATCTACTTCAGCAACAACTACCGCGACCTCTGCGAGCAGCACGGCACCGGCGCGGGCTTCCAGTTCGAGTTCTACTGCTACCGCTGCTCGGACACCTGGCGCTCGACGTTCGAGCCGTTCCGGACCGGTCAGGTGGCCGGCTGGATAGGCAAGGGCGTCAGTGCGGCCTGGAACCTCATCGGCGGCAACGCCAACACCATCAGCAACGCCGCCGACGGGCTGGCCGGCCAGACCTGGGGCACCTCGCGGGACGCCGCCTTCCAGCGGTCCATCGCCAACGCCCAGTCCCACTTCAACCGTTGTGCCCGGTGCACCCACTACGTCTGCGGGCGCTGCTTCAACCCGGCCCAGGGCCTGTGCCACAACTGCGCCCCGGACACCGCCGCCGAGGCGGTGGCGGCGCAGCACCGCGGCCTCAACGACACGGTCAGCGAGCGGGCGTACCAGTCCGGGCAGCAGTCCGGGGCCGGGTTCGACGTGAACGCGCCGCGCCAGCTGGTCTGCCCGCAGTGCCACACCGAGACCCACGGCACACCGTTCTGTCCGGGCTGCGGCTTCCGGCTGGCACAGCCCGTCCAGTGTGCGAGCTGCAACCAGAACGTCCCGGACGGCGCCGCGTTCTGCCCGTCCTGCGGGACGAGGCGCTGACACCCCCTCGGATGGAACCACGGCCCCTCGGACGAGCCGCGGCTGGGCGCCCCACCGCGGTTCGTCCGAGGCGCGGCCGGGCTCAGCCGTACGAGAGGTTGGCGCAGGGGTCGTCGTCGGCCGAGCGGGCGGCGCCGCTGACGCTGGTGGGCAGCGGGGCCGGGGCGGTGGTCGTGCCGCCGGGGGCCGGTGCGGTGGCGCTCGCCGGGTTGGCGGCGGCGAAGTCGTGGCCGAGGACGACGCTGACGCCCCGGCCGCCGGGCTGCACGGTGGCGCCGGGGAAGAGCTTGGCGACCGCCTCGGCCGCGGTGCGCTCGCCGGTGCCGTACTCGACGACGGTGGTGCTGCGCGGCTTGCCGACCGCGTTGCCGACGCCGGTGACGGTGTAGCCGGCGCCCTTGACGGTCTCCGCGGCCCGGCCGCCGAGCCCGGTCTCACCGGTGCCGTTGAGCACGGACACCTTCACCTCGGCCGCCTTGGCGTCCGAGGCGGGGGTCGGGGCGGAAGCCGGGGCCGGCGCGGCGGGGGCGGTGGTGACGGCGGCGGCAGGGCCCGGGTCGGCCGGGGCGCTCGCGTCCTGCCCGTCGATGGTGCGGTCGGCCTTGAGCGCGGCCCACAGCTGGTCCACGTCGGGGTGTACGAGGGCGACCCGCGGGCCCTCGTAACGCCAGGGCACGGTCAGGAACTTGATGTCGTGCAGGTCGACGTCCTTGAGCTCCATGGCGAAGGAGAGCAGCTTCGCGGCCGAGCCGAGGCCGGGGTCGACGGTCAGCGACCTGGTGGCCGCGTCGGCGAGCGGTAGCAGCGTGGTCGGGTCCATGCCGCGGGACTTGACCTCCTTGATGAGGGAGGAGAGGAACGCCTGCTGGCGCTTGGTGCGGCCGATGTCGGAGCCGTCGCCGATGCCGTGCCGCACCCGGACGTAGTCCAGCGCGGCCTGTCCCTCGACCTTCTGCGTGCCCTTGGGGAAGATCAGCTTGCCCTTGTGGCCGAGGTTGGGGTTGAGGTCCCCCTCGTGGATGTCGGTCGGCAGGCAGACCTCGACGCCGCCGACCGCCTTGGTCATCGACGCGAAGCCGTTGAAGTCCACCACGACGGTGTGGTCGACGCGCAGGTTGGTCAGCTTCTCGACGGCGTTCTGGGTGCAGGCCGGGTTGCCCTGATCGCTGTCGCCGACCGAGAAGGCGCTGTTGAACATCACGTTGGTCTGCTCCTTGGTCCACTTGCCGTTGGGGAGCTTGCACGGCGGGATGGTGACCAGGGAGTCGCGGGGGATGGAGATGCCGACGGCGTGCTTGTGGTCGGCGTAGACGTGCAGCAGGATCGCGGTGTCCGAGCGGGCGCCGCCGTCCCCACCGCCGCCCAGGTCGCTGTTGCCGTTGCCGCGGCTGTCCGAGCCGATCAGCAGCACGTTGACCGGGGTGCGGCCCTGGGCGTCCGGGGCCGCGGCCTCCGGGCGGTCCTTGCTGAGGGCGTCGCCGTCGAAGGTGTTGATGTTGCTGTTCAGCCGGTAGTAGAGCGCGCCGCCGCCGAGGACGGCGAGGGCGGTGCAGCCGGCGGTCGCCCAGAGCACCTTCTCCTTGGTGCTGCGCTTGGGCTTCTTCCGGGCGCGGCCCGCCGCTCGGCCGTCCGGTATGTTCGCGCCGTCCGGTATGTTCGCGCCGTCCGGGTTCCGGCCGCCCGTCGGGTCGCCTCCCCGGCCGTTCCGCTGGCCGTTCCGCTGGTCGTCCCTCCGGGCGGCCGCCCGGCGCCCGGCTGCCCGGTGCGGCGAATTCTCGGCTTCGGGGGAACCCTTGCGGCCAGACACGTCGTCATCCTCCACAGTTGCCACGCAAGCCCCCGTCGAAGCGGCGGGTTCGCGTGGCCCGGGGCCGGAGCCGATCCGGGCGCCGCCCGTCGCTAAACTTTTACACCGCTGTAGAACTTCAGTGGAGCATACTAGGCGCGGATGGGAAAACCAGCTGGTCAGACCATGAGAAATTGGTCAGACCAGGTGATCCGCGCTGCTCCGGACTCTCAAGAGGAGCACGATGACTGATCGGATCGCACGTTCGATAGCCGGCGCCCTGGTGGCCCTGCTGGCCGCCGTCGGCCTCACCGCCGCGGCATCGGGTGCGGCGGCCGTGGCCGCGCCCCGCACCGTCGCGGCCGCCGCCGCGAACCCGGGGGCCAGCGTGGGGGCCGCTGCCGCTGCCACCGGTTCGGAAGTCCGTACCGAGGCGCGCGCCGCCTCCGCCGATGTTGCGCACCTGGCCAAGGACGAGAAGAAGAAAAAGGGCTTCTTCGCCAAGCTGGGCAAGTTCCTGCTGGTCGTGGTCATCCTGATCATCCTGTTCGTGGTGCTGCTCATCGTCGGGATCGTCTACGCCGTCAAGCGGATCTTCAGCCGCCGCAAGTAGCCGCCGAGGGCCGTCCACAAGCGAGGGTCATCCGCAGCCGTGGGCCGTCCGCAGCCGAGGACCGTCCGTGGCCGTGACCCGGGCGTCGCCGCCGCCTCCGGGCGGTGGAGCCGGAACGACCGCCCGGGGCGGGCCACTTGGCGGTGATTGGCCCTGGCCCGGGTGCCGGGACCGCCGGAGGATGACCGCCATGAGCGACTTCCACTCCCACAAGGCCCCCGGCTCCCACGACGTTTCCGATGTTTCCGACATCTCCGACGTCTCCGAGGCGTACGAGGCACCCCGCGCGTACGAAGCCCCCGACGAGCTGCGCCCCGAGAGCCGGGTCGTCCACCCGCCGCTCGCCGAGGCCGCCGGCAGCCGTCCGCTCGGCGTCCCGCTGCACCAGGGCCACCTGTTCGCCTTCGACACCGGCGACGCGCTCGCCGAGGCCCACGGAGGACCGGACGGCGCCTTCTTCTACAACCGCTTCGGCAACCCCACCGTCCGCTCGCTGGAGCAGGCCGTCGCCGGACTGGAGGGCGGCACCGGCGCCCTCGCCACCGCCTCCGGCATGGGCGCGATCACCACCGTTCTGCTCGCCCTGCTGCGCGCCGGAGACCACGTGGTCGCCCAGCGCAACCTGTACGGCGGCACCATCGGCGCGCTGACCGACCTCACCGAGCGCTGGGGTGTCGAGGTCAGCTACGTGAGCGGCGACGACCCCGCCGGGGTGGCGGCCGCGCTGCGGCCCCGCACCCGGGTGCTGCTCCTGGAGACCGTCTCCAATCCCACCACCAGGGTCACCGACCTGCCCGGGCTGATCGCCGTCGCCGGGCGGGCCGGGGTGGTGAGCGTGGTGGACAACACCTTCGCGACGCCGCTGCTGTGCCGGCCGGTCGAGCACGGCGCGGACATCGTGATCCACTCCGTGACCAAGTACCTCGGCGGGCACTCCGACGTCCTCGGCGGGGTCGCCGTCTTCGCCGACCCGGAGCTGCACCGGCGGGTCTGGCGGCGCTCGCTCGAACTCGGCGCCAGCGCCGACCCGTTCGCCGCCTGGCTGACCCTGCGCGGCATGCAGACCCTCGCCCTGCGGGTCCGCCGCCACTGCGAGACCGCGCTCGACCTGGCCGGCCGGCTCGCCGCCCACCCCGCCGTCACCGCCGTCCACTACCCGGGCCTGCCCACCCACCCCGACCACGAACTCGCCCGCCGCCTGCTGCCCGACGGCCACGGCGGCGTCCTGGCCTTCGACCTGGCCGGCGGCCGCGAAGCTGCCGCGACGTTCACCGAGTCCGTCCGGCTCGCCTCGCTGGCCCCCTCCCTGGGCGACGTGCACACCCTGGTGCTGCACCCGGCCAGCACCTCCCACCGGCAGTTGTCGGACCCGGAGTTGGCGGCGGCGGGCATCGGTCCCGGAACCGTGCGGGTGTCGGTGGGCATCGAGCACCCGGAGGACATCTGGGCGGACGTGCGGCGGGCGCTGGCGAAGGTGTGAGCCCAGGAGGCCGTCGGGGTGGGGGTCCGCCCTGAACAGTCTCGGTCGGTTCAAGCTCGGTCGGTTCAAGCTCGGTCGGCACAAGGAAGGTCGGTGCGAGGACGGTCGGAGCGAGGACGGGCGAGCGGCCCCGGGCCCGGAACCCGGCGGGCCGTCAGCGTTGTCGGGGGCGGGCCACCAGGAGGGCGATGTCGTCCTCGGCGGTCGGGGCCGGGGGCGGGGCGAGGGCGTGGAGGACGGCGTCGAGCAGGTCGTCGAGGTCTCCGGCGGCGGGCAGGCGCAGGGCCGCGAGCCGTTCCAGGGAGACGTCGATGTCCTCGCCCCGGCGCTCGACCAGGCCGTCGGTGTAGAGGAGCAGGGTCTGGTCCGGCAGGAGCGGGTGGGTGGTCTGCTCGTAGCCGCCGAGGCCGGTGCCCAGCGGCGGGCCGGCGGGGATGCGCAGCAGCTCGGTCGGATGGCCGAGGGCGATCAGGGCGGGCGGCAGGTGGCCCGCGCTGGAGAGGGTCCAGCGGCCGCGGCCCGGGTCGGCGAGGGCCAGCAGGCAGGTCGCCGAGCAGGGCGGCCTCGTCCGGGGTGAAGGCAGGACCGGCGGTGGTGCGGCCGAGGGTGAGCAGCCCGATCAGCCGGCCCCGGGCGGCCAGCGGCAGGACCAGCAGTGAGGCCGTCCCGGCCGGGCAGGCGTCCTCGGGCCCGGGTTCGGTCAGCACGGCGACGCCGCCGGCCAGGCTGCGGGCGGCGGCCGAACCCTCCCGGTGGCGGATCGATTCGCCCGGCCTGGGCAGTTCGGAGAGGCCGGCGGCCAGCGCGGGTACGGCCCGGGCGCCGGCCCGGTGCAGCCGCTGGGACGCGCCGTGGCCGCCCCGGGCGGGTGCGGCCGCGGGCGGCAGCACGTCCACGACGGCGAGTTCGGCGAGCCTGGGCACGGCGAAGACGGCGAGCTCGGTGCCGGTGGTCCCGACGTCGAGGGTGGTGCCGATCCGTTCGGTGGCGGCGTCCAGGAGGGCGAGTCGGGCCCGGGCCTGTTCCAGCTCGCGCAACTGGTCGCGGGCCGGGTCGGGGTCGTCCAGCACGACGACGATCACACCGGTGGTCCGCCCGGACTTCCGCAGGGCCCGGTAGCGCGCCCGCAGGCCGGGCGGCACGGGGGCGCCGGCGCCGTCCGGGCCCCCGGTGGCGTGTTCGCGGGCGATCCCGTCTTCGATGACCCGGCGCAGGATGCCGAGGGCCCCGGCGAAGGCGGTGGTCCCGGCGGCACGGCCGAGCAGGTCCGCCCGGCGCAGCCCGGTGGCGGTGGTGAAGGCCGCGTTCAGGTACTGCCAGCGCAGCCGCTCGTCGAGCAGCGCGACCCCGACCGGGGCGGCCGCGAGGACCTCGCGGAGCCGCTCCGGATCGTCGCCGCCGTCACCGCCGTCACCGTCACCGCCGTCGCCGCCGGTGATCGCTCCGAGCCGCGCGGCGAGGGCCGCCGCGGCTGCCGCCAGGGACCGGGAGTCCGGTGTCGCGGACCGCGGACCCTCTGCTCGGTTGCCGTGCCGGAAGTGCATACGCCCATGATCACGCGCCCGGGTGCGGCACGCCCACAAGTGGGTGAAACGTTGACTGGCCGGGGACGGTGTTGTAGCGGAGTACGTCGGCGGGGCCGCCGGTGTGTCCACGGGGCCGCCGGCGGGTCCGGGGGTACGTCGACGAGGCCGCCGGCGGGGCCGTACTGATACGGCGGGCGAACGCGGGATGATCACCGGTCATACTGGGCGGCGGCGCCCGACCCCGGACGTCCCGGGCCGGGCCCACCCGGCCGTACCGACCCGACCCGCGCCCGAAGACCCACACCGGAGGAACCCGATGAGCCCCCACCAGCCGACCAGTCGCCCGGCGGCCGGGGCCCCAGGGGTGCCGTGGAACCGGCAGCGGCTGCGCAGCAACAACGAGTGGTTGCTGCTGGAACTGCTGCGCACCGGCGGCGGCTCCTCGCGCGCCCAGCTGGCCCGGGACACCGGTCTGTCCAAGCCGACGGTGTCGGCCGCGCTGGCCGAACTGGAGCGGGCCGGCCTGGTCCGCGAGGCCGGTCGGCTGGCCCCGGAGCGGGGCCGCACGGCCGTGCTGTACGAGGTCGACCCGACGGCCGGGCACGTCCTCGGCGTGGACATCGGCCGGGCCCGGCTGCGGGTGGCGGTGGCGGACCTGGCCGGGACGGTGGTCGCCCGCCGGGACGTGGCCAACCGGGGCCGCTCGGCGAACGCCGTCGCGGACGCGGTGGTCGAGGCCGCGCACGAGGCGATCGCCGAGGCGGGCCTGACCGCCCCGGACATCGTGCACGCGGTGATCGGCACCCCGGGGGTGTGGGACGAGCAGCTTCGCGGAGTGCGCTACGCCAACAGCCTGCCCGGCTGGGGCAGGCCGGGGCTGTTCGACCGGATAGGCGAGGGCCTGGGGACGGGCGTCTCGGTGGCCAACGACGCCAATCTGGCGGCGCTCGGCGAGTACACCCTGGGCGCCGGGCGGGGCAGCCGGATGTTCGCCTACCTGCTGGTCGGCACCGGGCTCGGGCTGGGCGTGGTGAAGGACGGCGAGCTGCTGCTCGGTGCGCACGGCGCGCTGGGCGAGATCGGCCTGGTCCCGCTGCTCGGGCGGGCCGGCGAGCAGACCGCGACCATCGAGCAGGAGGCCGCCGCGGACGCCGTGGTGCGTACGGCCAGGGACTTCGGGCTGGGCGGGGGCTCCGCGGTGCGGCAGCTGACGGCGAAGCAGGTGTTCGAGCGGGCCCGGGCCGGGGAGGAGGCGGCGGTCCGGGCGGTGGAGCGGGAGGCCGAGCGGCTCGCTTATGCGGTGGCCGTGCTGTCGGCGGTCCTGGACCCGGACCTGGTGGTGCTGGGCGGCGGGATCGGCAGCAGTGCGGACCTGCTCCTGGAACCGCTGGAGCAGGCCCTGCACCGGCTCGCCCCGATGCGTCCGACGCTCGCGCCGAGCCTGCTGGGGGAGGAGGCGGTGCTCCTCGGCGCGGTCTCCACGGCGTTGGAGACCGCCCGCCCCGTGGTGTTCGAGCGCCGGACGGCAGGGCTGCGCTGAGCTTGGCGTTCAACCTCGCAGGTCACCGACATCTATGGCAACAGGTCGGCCGGCCTGGCGGAACACGCCAGGCCGGCCGCCCTGTTGGTCTTCCTGTCCTTGTGATTACACCTGGTACCAGGAGCGGAAGGATTCTCCGGGAGAGCCCTGGTCGATGGCCCAGGTGGTGCCTGCGGTGTCGGTGGTGGTGACGATCATGGCGCCGTTGTTGAGGAGCGTGACGCGCGGGTCGCCGGCGAAGATCATGTTCGGGTTGCCGAGGTAGGCGCCGGTGCTGAATCCGCTGGTCGGGCTTCCTTGGCCGAACAGGGCGATGTGTCCGTTGGTGGTGCGGGCGACGATGTTGACGGTGCCGCCGGCTCCGGGGGACAGGACGATGCTGGTGGCGCCGCCGGTACCGCCGGTGAGGCTGATCTTGTACCACTCGCGGAACGGTGTTCCGGGTGCGGCCTGGTCGATGGCCCAGACGTCGCCGTTGACGTCGATGGCGGCCACGACCATGGTGCCGTTGGAGGCGGTGGTGACGCTGGGGTCCCCGGCGAAGGCGGGCGAGGTGGTGCCGAGGTAGGCGCCCGGGCTGTATCCGCTGGTGGGGCTGCCCTGGCCGAAGAAGCCGATGTGGCCGTTGGTGGTGCGGGCGAACAGGTTGACGGTGCCGCCTCCTGCGGGGGATGTCACGGCTGCGGCGCGGCCGGTGAGGCCGCCGCTGGCGCTGACCTTGAACCAGGTGCCGAAGGCGGAGCCGGGCGCGGTCTGGTTGGTCGCCCACAGGTCGCCGCCGGTGTCGACGGCGGTGACGATCATGCTGCCGTTGGCGGTGAGGGTGATGGCGGGGTCCCGGGCGAAGACCGGCGCGGAGCTGCCGACCGCCGCAGCGGGGCTGAAGGAGGAGTCGGGGCCGGCCTGGGCGTAGTCGACGATCCCGCCGGCGCGGGTGCGGGCGAAGACGTGGACGGTGCCGCCGGCGGCCGGCGACAGGATCGGCGCCGGGTCGCCGGTGTGGAGGCCCTGGCTGCTGAGCTGGTACCAGCTGCGGAAGCCGCCCGCGGTGCCGGTCTGGTTGGTCGCCCACAGGTTGCCGTCGGCGGTGACCTTGACCGCGACGAGCGTGCCGTTGGCGGCGCGCGTCATGGTGGTGGCGGGGCTGCGCAGGCTCTGTCCGCCGTCGAGTGCGGTGACGGTGTGCAGGTTGCCCTGGGCGGCCAGGCGCGGTTGTCCGAGCCCGGTCGGGGTGCCGGGGTACATCAGCAGGCAGCCGGTGGGGCAGGTGGTGGTCTGGGCGGTTCCGTCCGGGGTGTAGTAGGTCACCGGGGTGGCGGAGTCGGCGGGCGTGGTGGCGAGGACGTCGCCGGTGGTCTGGCCCGGGGTCGGGGTGAACAGGGGGTAGCCCCTGCCGCTGTCCGCGACGCTGCCGTGCAGGTTGCCGGGCGTGGTGATCAGGGGCCGGTGCTGGGGGTCGAGGCCGGTGGCGTAGACGGTGCCGGTGGCGGGGGCGGCGGCCTGGTAGCCGCGGCCGTCGGCGTTGCGGGCGCCGAGCACGAGGCGCACGCGCCCGTACTCGGCGTCGTTCGGGTTGGTGGTGTTGCGTCGGGCGAGCAGGTCGGGGATGCCGTCGCCGTTGACGTCGCCGGGGGCGAGGACGTCGTAGTCGCTCCAGCCGGAGGCGGAGATCACGGCTCCGGGCTTCAGCCTGTTGGTGCCGGGTTCGCTGGCGAGGGGACCGTCCTTGGTACCGCTGTAGATGACGAGGGTGTCACCATCCTTGGCGATCAGGTCGTTGCCGACGACGTTGTCGAGGTTGCCGGTGGCGACGATCTGACTGGTGGCGGACCAGTCGCCGCCGCTGGGATGGGCCAGTTCGGTGCGCTTGGATTCGTCGGGGGCGCCCATGCCGTTGCCGGGGTAGAGGTAGAGCCGGGTGCCCTGCTTGACAAGGAAGTCCTCGTAGCCGTCCTTGGTCAGGCTCGGGCTCTGGTTGGCGAAGTCACCCCGGTGGGTGACCTGGGCGCCGGACCAGCCGGGGGTAGCGACGGTCCGGGGCTGCTCGAAGGTGCCGTCGCCGTGGCCTGTGTAGAGGACGAGTTCGCCAGTGCTGGTGGCGGCCACCAGGTCGGCGTACCCGTCACCGGTCAGGTCGCCGGGGCGGTCGCCGACCAAGGCCGGGTCGGTCGCGTCGTGGACGAAGTTGCTGCGGGCGGTCGTGATCAGCGTGGTGCTGGAGTTGGGGCCGCCGTCCGAACCGTCGTAGGGGGAGAGGTTGCCGGCCTTGTCCACGGCCTGGACGGTGAGCCGGTTGGTCGGATACAGGGTGGGGGTGAACGTGACGGTCGCTGTCCCGTCCGGGCCGGCGTCCACCCAGGTGCCGCCGCAGCCCTGGTTGACCACGGGCAGCGGCTTGTTGAGGGAGTAGCAGAACCCCTTCAGACCGAACTGGTCGCTGGAGGCGAACTTGACCGTGCGCGGGGTGCGGGCGGGTACGTCCTCGGTGTCGATGCTGTGGCCGTCGGCTGAGGTGACGGTCGGCTTGGAGGGCGCTGTGCGGTCGACGTTGAAGCCGCAGTCACGGCCGAAGCCCGAGCCGGCGATGCCGTCCTCGGCCTGGACGTGCCACTTGTAGCGGCCGCCGTCACGCAGGCTGTCGGCGCCGAGTCTCGTGACGGCCCAGGAGCCGTTGGGGGCGCCCGCCCAGACCGGGGGGAAGAACTGCCCGGTGTTGTGGTCCCAGGCCTCGAACTTGGCGCTCAGGGCGACGTCGCTGTCCGGGTCGGAGATCCTGGCGGTCAGGACGACGTCGTTGCGCCCGACGGTGGGCCACGCGGCCGGGTCGCTGATGCAGGGGACGTTGACGTTGCTGCTGCTGCCCGGCGTCCACTGGCTCTCCCAGGCTGCGTAGTCGTGGAGGACCGGGGGCCGGTTGTAGGTGACTTCGAGCCACGGGTTGTTCTTGAACCGCTTGTAGCTGTTCTTGTTGCCGAGGTAGTTGTCCGGGGTGCGCAGGCCGAGGGCGACGCTGTCGTCGCCCCGATCGGCGGCGCCCTGGACGACGGCGCGCAGGTTCTCGGTGCTGAAGTCCTGGCCCTGGACGCCGGGGCAGTAGGTGGGGTTGCCGTGGGCGAAGGCCTTGGCGTCCAGCTGCCAGATCCAGGAGGCCTGGCTGTTCCAGGTCGGTGTCGTGGTGTTGATGGGGCCGGTCGCCCAGAGCTCGGTGTTGCCCGCCGCAGCCGGGTCGCAGCCCCACGAGTGGGTCTCCTCGACGTGGAAGGTCGCGGACATGATGGTGGCCCCGGCCAGGCCGCGGGTGTTCATCTCGAAGTAGGAGCGGGTGTTGCCGCTGCCGTTGTAGCCGACGCGCGGCTCGTCCGCCGGATTGTCCGAGTTCCAGCCGTTCCCGTCCGGGTAGGCGGCACCCGGCGTGGCGGAGTAGACGACCGCCCAGCGGTTGCGCCAGCCGTCGGTGAAGGTCGGGTCGATGACGACCGGGAAGACGGTGTCCGCGCCGTGCAGCAGCTCGGCGTCCGGGGTCAGCCGCAGCGTGTCCGAGGTGATCTCGGTGGCCATCGTCTTCGGCGCGTGCTCGGTGGGCCCGGGCGCGGCCGGGGTCGATGGCGGGGTGCTGTCGGCGGACTGCGCGGCCGCTGCCGGCGCGTTCTTGGCCACCGGCAAGGGAGCGGCCGTGGCGGGCTGCTGGGCAGTTGCGGCGGGGGCGTGGGAGTCCCACATCCGCGGGGCCTGCGCCGTGAAGACGGTGCCGCCGGAGCCGTCGGTCGCGGAGATCCGGCCGTCCTGAGCCGAATTGAGGGTGATGCCCGCGGTCTTGAGGCCGTAGGTGACCTGGGCCAGGCGCGGGTCTTCGGCGGCCTGGCGGGTTCTGACGACCAGCTGGTGGGAGAAACCGTCGGCCTCGGCGAGGATCTTCAGGTCCACCCCGGGCAGCACGTCGCGGTACAGGGCTGTGCTGCCGTTCAACTCGGGCTGCGGCAGCGGCGTCGGCCATGTGATGGCCAGGGACTTGCCGTCCTTCTGCATAGCCGCCAGCGGGGTGTTCCCGCCGGAGGAGAAGGTCATGGGGAAGACGGAGGCCTTCGGAGCGATGGTCCCGTCGGGACGGCGCTCGAGAGTGGCATCGGCCGGCTGCCACTGCCCTGCGACCTTGGCACGGACCGGCCTCCCGTGACGGCGCATGGTGAAGCTGCCGTCCGGGTTCGCCAGGAGATCTGTCGACTCGTCCTGTCGCTCGGAGACCTCGACGGGCTTGCCGCTTTGGCGTGCCTTCAGAACAGCGGACCGTTCGGGGGTGTCGGCCTGAGGAGGAGCGGAGGGACTTCCCGTGTCGGCATAGACGGGGACGTGGCCCAGTACGGCGATGCTCATGGCGGCGGCCGCGATCAGCGCGGTTGCCGTTCTCCGAGTGGTTCGCCCTATTCGGTAGGCGTTGTGACGGTGCATCCCCTTCACTTTCTGTGCGGTTCGCAGGCGTCCCCATCATGCAAGCCGACAGTGACGGTCCGGTCGGATTCGGAGGTCTTTGTTCCGGATGAGAGGGCGAATCGGATGCCACATTGTGATCACAGCGCGCGAAGGTTCAGCCTGATGGTGGGAGAAAAGCGGAAAAATCACTTCTTTGTGACGTGGTGTCGGCCCCGAAAGCTGCCGTCCTCGATGTAAAGAAGTTATAAAAGTGAGATAAATGGCCCTGTAGGCAGGGTGGTTGGCGAACAATTAGGGATGTCCCGTCGGTGGCTCTTGGTAGCGTCCCGCCGGGTGTGATCGCACCCGCACAACACGACCAAGAGGAAAGATACGGATGTATCCATCCGACACGGGCGCCTCGCCCGGACCGCGAACGCGTCGGTCCGAGGCAATAACACGCCCTGTGCTCCGTAAAGTCGCGCCCATGGCCGTGACGGCTCTGATAGCCGCCGCCCTACAGATTCCGGCCGTCGCGGTAGCGGCCGGCGACGAGTTCAAGTTGCCGCCCGTCCAGCACACCGAGCCCGTCCCACTCTCCAAGGTGGAGCCGGAACGCCGTGACCCGAAGGCGGCCCAGCCCCCGACCGCGCCGCCGGCCGCGGTCTGGCCCAAGCCTGGGAAGGCCGAGCTCGACCTGCCGGCGGCTCCGACGCAAAAGTCGGCCCCCCAGGCGAAGGCGCCGGGCCTGCCGGTGAGCGTCACCTCCGTCGGGCACGATCCGGCAGCGGGCGGGCAGTCGAAGGTCCGGGTGGGTCTGTCGGACCGCGCCGCTGCGGCCACCGTGGGTCTCGACGGTGTCCTGGTCAACCTCGAGCCGGTGGCGGGCAGCGCCACGCCGGACAAGGCCCGGGTCCAGCTGGACTACAAGGCCTTCCGTGAGTCTTTCGGGGCCGACTGGGGCTCCCGGCTGACCTTCGTCCAGCTGCCCGCGTGCGCGCTGACCACACCGGACCAGCCGCAGTGCCGCACGGCCACGCCACTGGCCGCTTCGAACGACACCAAGGCCGGGACGCTGACGGCGGACGTCGCGGTGACCGCACCCGCCGGCCAGGCTTCCGCCGACGATGTCGTCAAGGCGTCGCTCGCTCAGGCGACGAGCACGTCGGTCGCCGGTGCGACTGTGCTGGCCGCCACGGCCGGGGCGTCGGGGCCGGGGGGCGACTACAAGGCGACGTCGCTGTCCGCGTCCGGCACGTGGTCGGTGGGGGGCAACACTGGTTCGTTCAGCTGGTTCTACCCGATTCAGCTGCCGCCGGTGCCCGGAGATCTCGCGCCCAAGATCGCACTCGGCTACTCGTCCGCCGCCGTCGACGGGCGTACAGCGTCCACCAACAACCAGTCCTCCTGGATCGGTGACGGCTGGGACTATAACCCTGGGTACATCGAACGCAGTTACACGTCGTGTACGGGTGACAAGGGCTCAGGTAGTAACGCTCCAGCCACCGGCGGTGACCTTTGTTGGAAGTCCGACAACGCCTCCATCTCGCTCAACGGGAACGCCTCCGCCCTCGTGCGCGACGACGCCACCGGCACCTGGAAGTTGTCCAACGACGATGGCTCCCGCGTCGAGAAGCTCAACGGCAACTCGACGGACACCGCTAATGGCGACACCGACAACGAGTACTGGAAGGTCACCACGACTGATGGTGCCCAGTACTTCTTCGGCAAGAACCGCCTGCCCGGCTGGAGCGCCGGCAAGCCCGAGACCGGTTCGGCCCTAACGGTGCCCGTGTTCGGCAATCAGGCCGGAGAGCCCGGCTACGCCCCGGCGTTCAAGGACTCCTCGCGCGACCGCGCGTGGCGCTGGCAACTGGACTACGTCGTCGACCCGCACGGCAATGCGATCGCGTACTTCTACGACCAGGAGAAGAACGCCTACGCCAAGAACATCGGCGCCGCCACCGGAACTCCCAAGGCCGACGCGCTCTACACCCGTGCCGCCACGCTGAACCGCATCGAGTACGGCCACCGGGCCGGCCAGGTCTACGGTGCCTCTCCCGCGGGCAAGGTCACCTTCTCCACCACCGACCGGTGCGTGGCGACCGACTGCTCCTTCACCAAGGCCAACGCCGCCAACTGGTACGACACCCCGGTCGACCAGTCCTGCGACAAGGACCAGGACTGCCGCAATGGCGCCCCGACCTTCTGGTCCAAGAGGCGGCTGACGGGCATCAGCACGCAGGCCCTGCAGAGCAACGGCAGTTACCGGGACATCGACGCCTGGAGCCTGGACCAGTACTTCCCCGCCACCGGCGACAGCGGCGGCCGGGCCCTGTGGCTGCAGTCCATCACCCGCACCGCCAAGGCCGGCGCCACTGCGCTGGCCCTCCAGCCGGTGACGTTCGGCGGGGACCTGCGTCCGAATCGGGTCGACTCCGCCGAGGGCCGTCCGCCGATGAACCGGTACCGCGTCAACCGGATCACCTCCGAGACCGGCTCCAACACCGACATCAAGTACACGGACATCGACTGCGTCGCGGGTGCCTTGCCCGCTCCGGACAGCAACACCAGGCGCTGCTACCCGACCTGGTGGACGCCCGAGGGAGCGGTCGACCCGGTCCTGGACTGGTTCCACAAGTACCTCGTCGAGAAGGTCACCGAGCACGACCTGGTCGCCGGTTCTGGATCCCCCGACAAGGTCACCACATACGACTACCCCGATGGTCTTGCATGGCGCCGCGACAACTCCGAGTTCACTTCCGACAAGGAGCGCACCTGGAACGAATTCCGAGGTGCCCCGCGCGTCCTTACCCGCGTCGGCGCCTCCGACAAGAGTCTGACCGAAACCCGCTACTTCCTCGGTATGGATGGTGACACGCTCGCCAACGGCCAGCCGAGGCCGGTCAGCCTCATCCAGGGCATCAAGGACAGCAACGAGCTGGCGGGCTTCGTCAGTGAGACGGTCGCCTACGACCGCGAGGGAGGCAAGCCCGTCACCAGCACGGTCAACACCCCTTGGGTCCGAGGAACCGCGAACCGGGCGGTGAAGGCCCTGCCCAGCAAGGACGGAAAGCCCACCGCTACCCCGCCGGGCGAGTCGGGCAGGCCCGAGGCCGCAGCCCTGCCGGCGCTGACCGCGGCCATGGTTCGGACCGAAAGCGTGACTACGAAGGATCTCCAGCCGGACGGCAGCACGGCCCGAGCGGTGCGTTCGAGCACTACCTTCGACGACTACGGCCTGATCAAGACCATCTCGGACGAAGGTGACACGAACGTCACCGGTGACGAGCAGTGCACCCGCACCACCTACGTCACCCCGGACACCGTCAACTGGCTGATCTCCTACCCGCAGTCGGTCCGGACCAGCAGCACGCTCTGCTCGACGAACGCCACACCGTCCACCATCACGGGTGAGACCAGGACGGCCTACGACAGCAGGCCACTCGGGGCCGCTCCGGAACCGGGCAAGGGCAACGCCACCATGGTGGAAGCCCTGGACCGCTACGACGGCACCACCCCGCACTACCTGACAGCCACCACCACCGCGTACGACCAGTACGGCCGGGTGACGTCCGCAAAGAACGTCAACAACGCCGAGACCACGACGTCCTACACTCCGGCGAGCGGCAGCCAGCCCAGCGTCATCGTGTCGACAAGCCCCAAAAAGTTCACGAGCACCACAACCTATGACGGCCTGCGGGCCCTTCCGGTGAAGGTCGTCGACGTCAACAACCGCACGACCTACGTCGACTACGACGCCCTCGGCCGCACCACGGCCGTGTGGAACCCGGGGCGGGACAAGAACGCCTCGGCCAGCGAGACGTACACCTACACGATCGAGCCCGGCAAGCAGCCCGCCGTCACGACGAGGAGCCTGCTGGAGGGCGGCGACTACCGCACCAGCATCTCGCTCTACGACGGCCTGCTCCGCCCGCGTCAGGTCCAGGAGGAGGCGCATGGCGGTAGCACCGCCCACAACGGTGGCCGCAACATCACCGACAGCTTCTACGACAGCCACGGCCGGGTCTACCGCACCAACGCTGCCTACTACACGACCGGCGTGCCGGAGGCGGCGCTGTGGATCGGACTGGACAACAAGGTTCCGTCTCAGACGGAGACCGAGTTCGACGGCCTCGACCGGCCGACCGCAGGCATCTTCAAGTCGCTGAACGTGGAGAAGTGGCGCTCCACCACGCGCTACGGCATGAACTGGGCGGCAACGACCCCACCCGACGGCGGTACCCCTACGCTCACGATCACCGACGCCCACGGACGGCCCTCCGAGGTACGGCACTACAAGAGCGGTAGCCCGGACGTCGACGCGCCCCCGTCGGCGTACGAGACGCTGAAGTACTCCTACGATCCGGCCGGCAGGCTCACGCGGTTCACTGATGCCGCAGGAAACGCCTGGACCTGGGAGTACGACCTGCTTGGCCGCCGGACCAAGGCCGTCGACCCGGACAAGGGCACTACCGCCAGCACCTACAACGCCGACGGCACCCTCGCCACCGTCACCGATGCCCGGGGCAAGACGCTCGCCTACACCTACGACATACTCGGTCGCGAGACGGCGATGTTCGACGGTTCCACCACGGGGACGAAGCTCGCCGAGTGGGCCTACGACACCCTGCCGGGCAGCAATGGCCTGGCCACCAGCAGCACTCGCTTCGAGAACGGCAAGGCCTACACCACCGCCGTCACCGGGTTCGACAGCGCGGCTCGGCCCATGGGCAGCACGGTCACCATCCCGGACAGCGAAGGGCTCCTCGCCGGCACCTACACCACGGCCCAGACCTACACGCCCGACACCGGACTGGTCAGCACCTCGACCTACCCGGCCGGTGGAGGGCTCCTGAAGGAGACCGTCGACCGCAACTACACCCCGTTGGGCCTGCCCACCTCGGTGAGTGGCGACGACCGGGTGTACTCGCTCGGAAACATCTACTCGCCGTTGGGCAAGGTCCAGCAGAGCGTCACCGGCGACATCGGGTCCAGGGCGATCCAGACCTATGACTACGAGAACGCCACCCAGCGCCTCGCGCTCGTCCAGACCGACCGGGAGCGCAGCCGACCGCAGACCCTCGACAAGAAGACCTACACCTACAACCCGGTCGGCAACATCACCCGGGTCCGCGACGACCGCGACAACGCGACCGTCACGGACACCCAGTGCTACACGTACGACTTCGCCCAGCGTCTGACCAACGCCTGGTCGGCCAGCGACGACTGCGTGGCCAAGCCGACGCCGACCAGCGACCCGCATGTCGGCGGGGTCGACCCGTACTGGAGCAGCTACACCTACGACGCGGCCGGCAACCGCACCCAGGCGACCAACCGCAACTTCGGCGCCGCCCCCGGCCCACTGATGGACACCGGCAAGGTGACCTCCGTCGCCATCGCCGGTGACGGCCAGACCAGCGCCGTCGCGGTCGCCGACGGCCAGGTCCACCTCTCCCAGCAACGTGCCGACGGCACCTGGGCCAACTTCGAGAACCTGCACAAGACCCAGGCAGGGCCACTGCCCGCCCCTGTCGACTTCGTCGCGGCGACCTGGGCCGACAACACCCTGCAGATCATGGCCATCGCCGGCGGCCGGGTCTGGCACACCCTGCGCGGCGCCGACGGCAAGTGGGGAGGGTGGGGCGACGTCACCAGCGTGGTGGGACCCATCGCCAACCCCAGCCAGCTCTCCCTGTCCGCCACCGCCTCCGGCCTGGAGGTCCTCGCCCTGTCCGACGGCGTGCTCAAGCACACCCTGCGCAGGCCCGACGGCGTCTGGGCGGGCTGGGGCAACGTCTACGGCGAGACCGGCAGCCTCACCGGAGCCACCCGTGTCGCCAGCGCGGCCACCGGTTCCGGCCTCGAGGTCATCGTGGTCGCGGGTGACAGCATCTGGCACACCATCCGCTTCGGAAGTGGTGTCTGGCAGAAGTGGGGCAACGTCTACGGCGCCACCGGCGCTCTCATCACGCCCACCGGCGTCACCGCCACCGCGACCGGCGCCGGCCTCGAAGTCGCCGTCATCGCCGGTGGAGGCATCTGGCACACCATCCGCAGGCCCGACGGCGTCTGGGCGGGCTGGGGCAACGTCAGCCAGGTCGTCGGCCAGCTCAGCCAGCCGCTGTCGGCGTCGGTCGTCAGCTCAGGCGGGGACCTGAAGCTCGTCACGATCGCCGGGGGAACGCTCAACTACACCAAGCGGGCCTACTCCACCGGCACCTGGCTGCCCTGGAGCCAACTCACCCAGGTCCCCGAGAACCCGCCGAGCGACCAGACCCAGCGCACCTCCACCTACCCCGCCCCCGGAGGCACCCGACCCCACGCACTCAGCCGTGTCGACATCACCGGCACCGGCGCCCGGACCGACACCTTCACCTACGACGAGGCCGGCAACACCGTCCGCCGCGTCACCGCCGAAGGTGACCAGGCCCTCGAATGGGACACCGAGGGCCACCTCGCCAAGTCCACCATCGCGGGCAAGAGCACGACCTTCCTCTACGACGCCAACGGCAACCGCCTCCTGCGCCGTGAACCCGACTCGGTGACCCTCTACCTGGACGGCCAGGAACTCAAGCTCGACAAGACCACCAACAAGGTCACCGGCACCCGCTACATCAACGCTGGGGCCGTCACCCTCGTCAAGGCGTCCGACGGCAGCCTCAACTACCTCATCAACGACCAGCAGGGAACCGCCCAACTCACCATCAGCGCCGACAACCTCGACTACACCCGAGGCGACACCACGGCCTTCGGCACCCCCCGGGGCAAGAAGCCGGCCTCCTGGCCCACCGAACGAGGCTTCGTCGGCGGCACCAACGACGCCACCACCGGCCTCACTCATCTCGGAGCCCGCGAGTACGACGCGGCCAACGGCCGCTTCATCTCCGTCGACCCCGTCCTCGACCTCACCGACCCGCAGCAGATCAACGGCTACGCTTACAGCAACAACGACCCCGTCAACCTTTCCGACCCGTCAGGTCTCCGTCCGGACGGCACCTGCGGCGGCACGGCCGTGTGCCAGACAACCGACGGCCACATCGTGACGGAAGCATGGAGCCAGGGGGACGGAGGCGCCTGGCAGGTCGACATCAGTACGACTAAGGATGCCGTTCTCCCCGGAGGTATCGGAATCTCCGGCGCTCCCAACTTCAAGAAGCTCCAGAAGGACACTACGGAGACCATTAGGAAGCGCAAGGAACGCTTCGGAGTGGATCCGGTGGAGGACTATCACCAGTACGTGGCAGCCGCGGTCAACGCCTGCTTTTCGGACAATGCTTGCCTTCACTCAAAGACTTACGAAGAGCTCTGGAAGAAGCTCTTTAATTGGCAGCTCGAGAACATTGAGATTGTCGGCCAAGGAAGGGCGTCTTTCGGCAGCTCTCCAGTTGGAAAGGCAATTGCCGCCAAGAATGCTGCAAACGCCGCAAAGAAGCCCGGCGGAAAATCTTCGAACGCCAGGGGGGCTTGTAACAGTTTTCCCCCGGACACGCTTGTGCTGCTGGCCGACGGAACGACAAAGCCGATCGGGGAGATTGAGGTCGGCGATACCGTCACTGCGACCGATCCGCAAACAGGCCAGACGACCGGAGAGTCGGTTACCAACAAGATCGTCACTCCTGATGACACTCAATTCACAGAACTCGCGCTTTCGGCAGTCGATAAGGAAGCGATCTCGAGCGCTCCCGTCAGTGTGATATCCACGGCTCATCACCCTTATTGGGACGACACGGCCCGGCAGTGGATCAATGCAGAGGACCTTCAGGTCGGTCATCGCCTCCTGTCTGCGAACCGCGGGCAGCTTGTAGTCGTAGCCGCTCGCACCTACACCACGCAGCCGCAGGTTGCTCACAACCTGACGGTTGCAGACCTCCACACGTACTATGTGCTGGCGGGGACCATGCCGGTACTCGTTCATAATTCAAAGTGCGACTGGGTCGTACCCAGCGTTACGAGCCTCGACGCGACATGGCAGCGGATGGGGTTTGCGAACCGGTCGGATTTTGGAGACGTGGCATGGGGCGGGCGAAGCCTCTCAGACGCGAGCAAGCTCAAGACTCCCGAGCAGGTAGATAAAATGAGGGGGATCGGGATGACCAGGGGTGATGCCCAGTACTGGCGGAACTTCTATCAGGATATCCACAATAAGTCGGTGGCAAAGTTCCCTCATAATCCAGAGAAGGTCAACCCCAGTGCTGGATCGAGGGCGGATCTGTTCCAGTATTACATGGATAACCTCGGAGAGTGATGATGCGATTCGTTATCCGCGCGGACCGGCACGCTACAGTCGCCTTCGAGCCGACTGCCGCCGAGTGCGTACTTGAGCAGGGCAGGACCATCATCGTGGAGTGGTTCGGGGGAGGCGATGACGGCATGGTCTCAATGGAAGCCGAGAGCTTCGTCGTGTCCGCCCCGAGTGGCGGGTACACCAGGGCATGGGATGCCGACGGCGTAGAAATCTACATCGGTCCTGAATCGGGACCCGACGCGCGCTGATCCCGGCGGCATAATAGGAGGGGGCTTCCATGTGTGCATGGAAGCCCCCTCCGTCGTCGCCGGCATTCCCGGCTCGCGAATTTGGCACTACAGTGTGTTATCGATGCCGAAACGCGCAACTATGCCCTTGGGGTCCAATCAATTGATAGATGGATCGTTCTGTTCTCCCTTGACGATTCCCGCCCCGTCGCGCGCGGATTCGGCCTGGAACCGGTGTACTCCTCAGCTCGTCGTGGTCTTCTTACTCATGGGGTCGTCCTGGGGCCTCCGGCCCGCCATGACCGAGCGCCCGCCTGGGCGTCACCGAGGAGTTGTTGGCGAAGATCGAGTCCGACGATGCCCGGAGCTTGGAGCTCCGCGAGATCGTGATGGCCTTCTCAGCGGATGTAGGCGCCAGCCCCGTCAGAACCGTGACACTTCTGAGGCGTCAGGCCAAGCGCCCGGTTGACGAGCTCTCGCACGTGCCCGAGTTCCTTGCGCAGGACCCTGACCGTCGGCCGCTCACCCGTGGTGCTTCCCGGGGCGTTGCGCACCCCCGCAACGCGTCCGTAAGCGCTGGGTCCGACCGGTGAACACAGGGCCGGCAGGCGCGGCGCCCGCACGTGGGCCGGCTGGTCAGCCGAGGTCGAACTGCCAGTACGCGGTGTCGCGATACCCGGGCGACTTCGGGGCGACCTCCAGTGTGACCGCGCCTCCCTCCCTGTCGGGCTTCACCCGTACCGGCACGGTGCGCTTCTGCTCCGTGCCGAGGGGCGGGGTGAGGGCGGTGACGGATTCGGCCCGGTCCAGGAAGCTCATCGCGGGAGCAGGGGCGGGAGCGGAGCCAGCGCCGGAGGTGGGGGTGAGGGAGGCCGGGCCGGAGTCGATGGCCTTCCCCGCGCGGACCACGACGGGGGCGGAGCCACCAGTCGTGCCGAGGCCGGTGTCGGGGGACGTCCCGCCCGGGCGCAGTTCCTGGCCCGTGCCGTTGTCGTAGGTGATGGTGAAGCTGTAGCTGTTGTCGGGTTCCCGGTGCGGCGGGCTCACGGTGATCCTCAGGCCGTCGTCGTAGCGGGCGGTCCCGCCGGCGTGCAGGGGCTCGACCGCGGTTCCGGGGCCTTTGACGTACCCGTGCTGGGTGAGGGAGTCCTCGAACTTGGCCAGCGCCATGGCTCCCAGGACGAGCAGGGCGCTGAGGAGCACCACCACGATCCCGCAGATGGTGGCCCAGCGCGGGTTGGCGGAGGGCTGGGGGTGGCTGGGAGCCGCGTTCGTGTCCATGCGCATCACGGTAGGAAGCGGCTGGTCGGAGTGCATGAGCGGGCGTACTCAAGGGCCGTCTGAGTAGTGCTGACGTGCGGCTGGCGGGACGCCCGGACGCAGAGCGCCACCTCAACGGGGCGGCACGGACGGCGACGAGACCCGCGCCGCGACCCGCACTTGCCGCCGGGCGGCTCGCGGGATGACGCTGGAGGAGAAAGACGGCAACGGGTGCGGGAGGCGTCGCTCGTGGACGGAGGCGAGCCTGCGGGCCGGTCGGCCAGTGGCCACCGGAGTGTGCCGCACACGGCCGACCTGCGGGTGGAGGCCTGGGCGCCGACGGCTGAGGGCTGCATCGGCGAACTGGTGCACGGTGTGGTCGGGAGCTTCGCGGACCTGTCCGGCGCGCGGATCGTCGGGGAGCGGGGCTGCACCGTGCTCGCCGTGAGTGACCCGGACCTGCTCGCGGGCGTGCTGGAGGAGGTCGTCTACCGGATGGACGTCGACGGCGAACTGCCCGTCGCCGTCGCGATCGGCCCCATCGAGGGCCTGGACGGCGCTCGTCGGGTGACGGTCCGCTTCCGGATGGCCGATGCCGCGACGGCGGCGCTGGTCGGCGCGGTGCCGAAGGCCGTCTCACTGCACGACCTGGACCTGAGCGCCGGGCCGGACGGCTGGACCTGCCGGGTCACCGTGGACGTCTGAGCGCCGGCCCGGGCGCGGTGGACCGGACCGCGGGAGCGGGGTGAGCGAGGTGGAGATCGCACTGGCCGAGGCGGGCCGCAACCGCTGGCGGATCGAGCCGCGCCCGCCGATGCGGGTGCCCGGCGTGGTGTTCGCGAACGGCGCGCTGCTGCCGCAGGCCGCCGGGGACAAGGCGCTGGAACAGGTGGCGAACGTGGCGACGCTGCCCGGGATCGTCCGCGCCTCCTTCGCGATGCCCGACGTGCACTGGGGCTACGGCTTCCCGATCGGCGGGGTCGCCGCCACCGACGTCGAACGGGGCGGGGTGGTCTCGCCCGGCGGGGTGGGCTTCGACATCTCCTGCGGGGTCCGGCTGCTGGCGGCCGGCGTCGGCCGGGACGAACTCGACCGGGACCGGCTCGTCCGACTGATGGACCTGCTGGACCGCACCGTCCCGCGCGGCCTGGGCCGGGGCGGCCTGTGGCGGCTGTCCGGGCCGGAGGAACTGGACGAACTGCTGCTCGGCGGCGCCCGCTACGCCGTCGAGCACGGGCACGGCGTGCCGCGCGACCTGGAACGCTGCGAGGACCGCGGCGTGCTGGCCGGCGCGGCCCCCGGCGAGGTGAGCACCCGGGCCGTCGAACGCGGGCTGCAGCAGGTCGGCAGCCTCGGCTCGGCCAACCACTTCCTGGAGGTGCAGGCCGTCGACCGGGTCCACGACGCCGAGACCGCCGCCGCCTTCGGACTGCGGCCCGGCCAGGTCTGCGTCATGATCCACTGCGGTTCGCGCGGCCTGGGCCACCAGATCTGCACCGACCACGTCCGCGCCATGGACCGCGAACTGCACCGCTACGGGATCGAGGTCCCGGACCGCCAGCTCGCCTGCACCCCGGTCGACTCCCCGCGCGGCCGCGCCTACCTGGGCGCGATGACCGCCGCCGCCAACTACGGCCGGGCCAACCGGCAGCTGCTCTCCGAGGCGGCCCGCCGCGCCTTCGCCACCGCGCTCGGCGTCGGGCTGGAACTGGTCTACGACGTCTCGCACAACCTCGCCAAGCTGGAGACCCACGAGGTGGACGGCGAACCGCGGACACTCTGCGTGCACCGCAAGGGCGCCACCCGGGCGCTGCCGCCCGGCGACCCCGACCTGCCCGCCGACCTGGCGGAGGCCGGGCAGCCGGTGCTGGTGCCGGGCACCATGGGCACCGCCTCGTACGTCATGGTCGGCCTGCCCGGCAACGAGGCGTTCCGCTCCGCCTGCCACGGCGCCGGACGGGTGCTGAGCCGCCACCAGGCGCTGCGCACGGTGCGCGGCGAGCGGCTGAAGGACGAACTGGAGGCGCAGGGGGTCGCGGTGCGGCCGGCCTCCTGGCGAGCGCTGGCCGAGGAGACCCCGCAGGCGTACAAGGACGTCGACGCGGTGGCCGCCGTCACCGAGGCCGCCGGGCTCGCCCGGCAGGTCGCCCGGCTGGTGCCGCTGGGCGTGTGCAAGGGGTGACGCACGGGAGACGTGCGCAAGGGTGGGGCATACCGCGGGTGAGTTCGCCGGACCGGTCCGGGCGCGTCCCTCGACTCGCACGGCCGGGCGCGCTTGGATGTCGGACGCGTCCGTCACGGGATCGCGTCCGTCACGGGACCGCAGCTGTCACCAGATCGCAGCCGTCACCGCAGCGCATCCGCCACTGGAGGTGGTCATGCCGGGCAACCCGGACCCAGCCGTCGACCGTCGGGGCACCGGAACCGGCCCGGTGATCGAACTGCGCTCACTCACCAAGCGCTACGGCGAGACGGTCGGCATCGAACGGTTGGACGTGTCGGTCGAGGCGGGCGAGGTGTTCGGCCTGCTCGGCCCCAACGGCGCCGGCAAGACCACCACGCTGCGCTGCCTGGTCGGCCTGCTCAGCCCCAGCGACGGACAGGTGCGGGTGCTCGGCCTGGACCCGGTCGCCGACCACGGCCGACTCGCCCCCTCCATCGGCTACCTGCCCGGCGAACTGCGCCTCTACCCCGAACTCACCGGACAGCAGACCCTCGATCTGCTCGCCGCCCTCCAGGGCGCTCCGGTGCCGCGCCGGGGCGAGCTGTGCGAGCGGCTGAAGCTCTCCCGGGCCGACCTGGCCCGGCCGGTGGGGGAGTACTCGCGCGGCATGAAGCAGAAGCTCGGGCTCGTCCAGTCGCTCCAGCACCGGCCGCCGGTGGTGGTGCTGGACGAACCGAGCGAGGGGCTCGACCCGCTGGTCCAGGAGACCTTCTACGAACTGCTCGCCGAGGAGACCGCGGCCGGGCGGACCGTCCTGCTCTCCAGTCACGTGCTGCCCGAGGTGCAGCGGACCTGCGGCCGGGTCGCCATCGTCCGCCACGGCCGGCTGGTCACCGTCCGCTCGGTGGCCGAGCTGCGCCAGGCCCGGGCCCGCCGGGTCCGGCTGCTGTTCCGCGACGGGCGGGGCGCCAGACCGCTCGGCGCCGCCGAGCGGTGGGCCCCGCGCTGGGACGGCCCACGGGTCGAGCTGCTGGTGCCGCCGGACAACGTGGTCGAGGCGGTGCGCACCCTGCTCGCCGAACAGCCGGTGGCCGACCTGACGGTGGAGGAGGCGGGTCTGGACGAGGCCTTCCTCGACCTCTACCGGTCCGTCGGCGACGAGGAGCGTCCGGACGGCGGCGGGCCGTCGGAACCGAGTGGCCTGCGGGAGGCGAGCGGGCCGTCGGAACCGAGCGGCGTGCCGGAATCGAGCGGCCCGTCGGAACCGGAGGAGAAGCCGTGAACCCGGGCACCGTCAACCGCCGCCTCCCGCTGGTCTGGCTCGCCCTGCACCGCCGCCGCCGGATGCTGCTCTCCCTGCTGTTCGGCATGGTGGTCTTCGAGACCCTGATCGTGGTGATCGCCGGAACCGTCCCGACCGCTGACCTGTTCGGCGAACGCCGCACCCCGCCCGGCGCGTTCAAGGCCTTCAGCGGCTCCAACGGCGACGTCTCCATCGCCAGCTACCCGGGCCTGCTCGGCGCCGGACTCACCCACCCGTTCTGGATCGCCCTCCAGTTGACCGTGATCGGCTCGCTCGGCGCCGCCGCCGTCGCGGCCGACGTCGAGTCCGGCACCATCGAGCTGCTGATGACCCGCCCGGTCTCCCGCCGCCGGCTGCTCGCCGAGCGGGCCGGCGCCCTGATCGCCGCCACCGTGCTGCTCAACGCCGCCGCCACCCTGACCCTCGGGATCGGGGTGGCGGCATCCCCGAAGCTGCGCGCGGCCGTCCCGGAGAGCGCGGTGTTCACCGCCGGACTGCTCGGCTGCGCCCTCGCGTTCTGCCTGACCGGACCGGTGCTGGCGGTCTCCGCGATGAGCCGGCGGCGGGCCCATGTGATCGGTGCGGCCGTCGCGTTCGGCGCGGTCGGCTTCGCGCTCAACTTCGTCGCGCTGGCCTGGTCCCCGGCCAGGTCGCTGCGCTACCTCAGCCCGTTCCACTACTACGCGCCGGGCGACGTGCTCGGCCACGGCGGGGTGCCGTGGGCGGCCTTCGGGGTGCTGCTCGGGGTGGGACTGCTCGGGCTGGCGGCGGCCTTCGTGCTGTTGGAGCGGCGGGACCTGGCCGTTTGAGGCGGGGACGTGGCAGACCGAGGCGGCCCCAGGCGGGCAGCTCGGTCAGCCCCAGGTGCGGGCCGCGGCCAGCAGTCGCTCGCGGACCAGGGCCACGTGCGGGTTGGCCGAGCCGGCCGGGCGGCGGACCAGGTAGGCGGTGTTGATCGGCGGATCGGCCGGCTCGTGCAGCAACCGCAGGGCCCCGGTGGCGAGTTCGGCCCGGCACAGGTAGCCGGGCAGTACGCTCCAGCCCGCGCCCGCCGTCACCGCCGAGAGCACCGCCCGCAGGTCCGGCATAGTGACCGCCGCCCGGGCGTGCAGCCGCCGGTCGAAGACGTGCCGCCAGTAGCGGCGGGCGATCGGCAGGTCCTCGGCGTAGCTGAGCAGCGGGACCTCGGCCAGCGCGCCGGGCAGCTCCCGGCCGGCCAGCCGCTCGGCCCAGACCGGGGCCGCGACCAGGACGAACTCCTCGTCGGCCAGCGGGTCGGCGAGCAGCGTCCGGCCGCGCGGACGGCGGGTGGCGACCACCAGGTCGTGCTGCCCGGCCCGCAGTTCCGCCAGCAGCGGGTCGGTCAGCCCGGTCGTCACCCGCAGCCGGACGCCCTCCGCGACCAGCGGGGCCAGCTCCGCCAGCAGGACGGTGCCGAGGAACTCGGCGGGCCCGGCGAGGTGGACCGGCTCCGGCACGCCGTCGCCGTGCCCGTCGGCGAGGCCCGCGAGCTGGTCCAGCGGTACGGCCAGGCGCCCGGCGAGCTCGTCGGCGTACGGCAGCGGGCTGACCCCGCGTGCCCGGCGCTCGAACAGCTGCCGGTCGAGCCGCTGCTCCAGCGCCCGGATCTGCGCCGTCACCGTGGACTGGGACAGGCCCAGCAGGTGCGCGGCCGCGGTGAGGGAGCCCGCCCGGTGCACGGCGAGGAAGGTCCGCAGCTGGTTGAGGTCCAGCGGGCCTGATCCGGTGGTCGGCCGATCGCTCATGCCGCCGAGCGTACGGGATTCCGATGACAGGACGGCTGCTGGACGATCCGGGTGAGGTATCGGAATCCCGATGCCTCGCATCGCGTGGCCCATTGGTTTCCGGGGGCCGGGCGCGTCTAGCGTCTCCAGCGTGAGCGCCGCGGCGGACCGTCGTGGCGGAGACCGCGGCACCCTTGGAGGCACACCTCATGGCCGACATCCTGTTCGTCGTGACCGGCGCGAGGTTCTGGACCCTGAACGACGGCACCGCGCACCCGACCGGCTTCTGGGCGGAGGAGGCGGTCGTCCCGTACCGCGCCTTCACCGAGGCGGGCCACCGGGTCACCGTCGCCACCCCGGCCGGAGTCGTCCCGGTCGCCGACGGGGCCAGCCTGACCGACCCGGCGATGGCCGAGGAAGTGGAGAAGATCGCCGAGTTCCGGCAGCCGCTGGTGCTGGCCGAGGTCGACCCGGCCGACTACGACCTCGTGTTCTACCCCGGCGGCCACGGCCCGATGGAGGACCTCGCGGTCGACCCCGACTCCGGCCGGCTGCTCACCCGGGCGCTCGCCTCCGGGCGCCCGCTCGGGGTGGTCTGCCACGGCCCGGCCGCGCTGCTCGCCGCGCGGGCCGAGGGCAGTGGCTGGCCCTTCGCCGGGTACCGGGTGACCGGTTTCACCAACGCCGAGGAGACCCAGGCCGGTCTGGCTGACTGGGCGCCGTGGCTGCTCCAGGACCGGCTGGTGGAGCTCGGCGTGGACTTCGAGGAGGGCGCGCCCTGGGCACCGCACGTGGTGGTCGACCGCAACCTGGTGACCGGTCAGAACCCGGCCTCCTCGGGGCTGGTGGCCGCCGAACTGCTGAAGCTGCTGGACGCGTCGGCGGCGTAGCGGCCGAACGGGCCCGCCGTCCGGCCGCCACGCCATCGGTGTCCGGACCCGCCGCGCCAAGGGTGTCCGGGCGGCCCGCCCCGCCGGCCGGTGCCCGCCGTCAGGGGAGGTCGTAGGCGGTGAGGGGGTGCCCCGCCCAGATCCGACGGGCGGCCTGCTCCGGGTAGCGGACGGTCTCCGAACGGGCGTCCAGCACCCGGGTGAGCTGCCCGTCCGGCTCGAAGGCGGGCCACCCCGGGTCGCCGGTGGTGGCGAACCGGACCCAGGCCTCCCGCAGTTCCGCCGAGACCAGGACCGCCTCCGGCGGGGGCGGGTCGCCGAGGAAGTGCCGCGCCGCGGGGCTGTCCAGGGTGCCGAAGGCGAGCGGCACGTCCAGGCCGTGGCAGGCGCCGAAGAGGCCGCCGAGGGCGGGGGCGGGCAGGGCGAGCTCGAAGAGGTACGAGGTGCCGCCGGCCGCCGCGTTGGCCTCGGCCAGCCGGAGGGAGGGCACCCGGAACAGGGCGTCGGAGCTGACGGCTTCGAGGAGTTCGGAGGGCGTCGCCCCCGGGAGGGCGGCCCGGTAGGCGTCCGGGCCGCCCGGCGGCGGGGCGAACAGCTCGAGCGCCAGCCGGGCCTCCTCCTCGGTGAAACCGCCGTGCCGACCGCTGAGGACACCGAACAGCCGGAACTCGTCCCGGGTGTGACCGACCAGCAGGTCGACGCCCTCGGTCAGCGCCGACCAGGGCGAGCCGGGCAGGACCTCGCCGTCGACCACCGGGACGGTGGCGATGCCGCTGTGCGCCAGCCGGCCCCAGCGCGCGAGGTGTTCCGGCAGCGCGGCGCCGAGTTCGGTGACGGCCGAGGCCAGGCGCCGGGGGTGCACCTCGGCGAGCGCGGCGGCGGTGGGGGCCGTACCGAGCAGCTTCGCGAGCTCGGCGGTGACCTCGGCGGCCAGGGCGGGGGTGCAGTGGCTGCCCGGCACGGTGTGGGCGACGGCCCGCCGGAACAGGCCGCGGGCGGCGTCCGTCGCCAGCAGCGCGGCGACCGACCCGGCGCCCGCGGACTGCCCGGCGACGGTCACCAGGGCCGGGTGCCCGCCGAACCGGGCGATGTTGCGCCGCACCCAGCGCAGGGCGGCGATCTGGTCGAGGAAGGCCCGGTTGGCCGGGGCGCCCTCCAGCAGGGCGAAGCCCTCGGCGCCCACGCGGTAGTTGACGCTCACCACGACCAGCCCGGCGGAGGCCAGCGCGGTCGGGTCGTACAGCGGGTCGTTGGCGGTCCCGGAGATGAACCCGCCGCCGTGGATCCAGACCAGGACCGGCAGGCCGGCCGCGCCGGGATCGGGCGTGCAGACGTTGAGGGTCAGCCAGTCGGAGTCCTCGGAGGCGACGGTGCCCTCGGCGGATTCGGTGGATTCGGCGGGAAGTGGTCCGGACTGCGGGACCATCGGGCCGAAGGCGGTGGCCTCGCGGACGCCGTCCCAGGGCTCGGGGTCGGCGGGTGCGGCGAAGCGGAGGGCGCCGACGGGCGGCTGGGCGTAGCGGATGCCGCGGAAGACCGCGAGCGCGTGGCCCGTCGGCTGTTCCTGCCGCCCTCCGTGCTGCTGTCCGTGCTGCTGTTCCGGTCCGCGCGGCCGCTCCCAGCGGCCGCGGACGAGTCCCTCGGTGGTGCGGATGACGGGTTGCTCCGACATGTGGGCGTTCCTCCCTCGGAAGGCTTTCCACGTTATAGGTCAGCTGTATTATGTCAAGTGTATGGAAAAGACTCCGCCGGGTGCGGGGAGAGCCGAGGAGCCGCCGCCTATGCCGAAGCAGGTCGACCACCGGGAACGCAGGGAGGCGATCGCCCGTGCGCTGTGGCGGGTCGTGGAGCGGCGCGGCGCCACCCACCTGACGATGCGCGAGGTCGCGGGGGAGGCCGGCATCTCGCTCGGGCAGCTCCAGCACTACTTCGGCTCCCGGGCGCAGATGCTCACCTTCGCGATGGACTTCGCCGCCGAACAGAGTGCGCTGCGGGTCGGCCGGGCGCTGGAAGCGCTCGGTGAGCGCCCGCACCCGCGTGAGGTGCTGCGGGCGATGCTGGTCGAGCTGCTGCCGCTGCACGCCGACGCGCGGGCGACCAGCCGGATGAGCGCCGCCTACGTGCTGGAGGCGCTGCACGACGAGGAGGTGCACGCGCGGGCGCGCGGCGGCCTGCTCCAGGGGCGGGCGATGGTCGAACAGGTGGTCCGGCAGGCGATCGCCGACGGGCACCTCGCGGCCGACCGCGACCCGGGGGTGGAGACGGACCTGCTGCTCGCGCTCACCGGGTTCACCACGCTGCTGGAGCTGGGCGTGGTCGAGCCCGCCGCCGTGCTCGCGGCCGTCGACCGGCACCTGGAGCGGCTGTTCGCTGCGCCGGGCGGCGCGGGCGGGGCTGTTGGCGGTGCCGTCGGCCGTGGGTGAGACGGCCGGTGGGCCGGCGGCCCGCCCGCGGAGCGAGCCCGGGCGTGGCACGCTACCCGGGTAGCACCGCCGTCCGCGATCAGGAGCACCGCCATGGACCGACCCGCCGCCCTCCACCTCGACGCCACCGCCTCCGGCCACCCGGCGGGGATCCTGGACGCCGCCGAGCGGGCCGAACGCCGGGGCATGGACCGGCTGGTGGTCGCCGAGACCGCGTACGACCCGTTCCTCCAGCTCGCCCGCGCGGCCGACCGGACCGAGTCGATCGAACTGGCGACCGGCATCGCGGTGGCCTTCGCCCGGACCCCGATGACGCTCGCCTACCAGGCCTGGGGGCTGCACGCCGCCTCCGGCGGACGGGCCGTCATCGGGCTGGGCTCGCAGGTCAAGCCGCACATCGAGAAGCGCTTCGGGATGCCCTGGGACCGCCCGGCCGCCCGGATGCGCGAGTACGTGCACGCGGTGCGGGCGATCTGGCACAGCTGGCAGACCGGCGAACGGCTCCGCTTCCGGGGCGAGTTCTACACCCACACCGTGATGACGCCGGTGTTCTCGCCGGACCCGGTCCCGTCCGGGGTGCCGCGGATCCTGCTCGCGGGCGTCGGACCGCTGATGACCCGGACCGCCGGGGCGGTGGCCGACGGCTTCCTGAGCCACCCGTTCTCCTCCACCGCCTACCTGACCGAGCAGGTGCTGCCCGGCCTGACCGAGGAGCGGGCCCGGGTCGAGGCGGAGGGCGCCGCGTGGACGGAGCGCCCGTTCGAGATCGTCGGCAACGTGCTCACCGCCACCGGCCGCACCGAGGAGGAGCTGGCGGCGAACCGCGCGGCCACCCGCGAGCGGCTCGCGTTCTACGCCTCCACGCCGGCCTACCGCCCGGTGCTGGCGCAGCACGGCTGGGAGGGGCTTCAGGAGGAGCTGCACACCCACTCGGTGCGCGGGCGCTGGGCGGAGATGGCCGCGCTGATCGACGACGAGGTGTTCGACACCTTCGCGGTCTGCGGTCCGGTGGAGGAGGTCGCCCGGGAGATCCACCACCGGTACGCGGGTCTGGTCACCCGGCTGTCCGTCAACCTCCCCGAGGAGGCCGACCCGGAGCTGGGCCTGGACGTCCTGGCGGCGGTACGGGCGTTGGGCCGACCGGAAGCGGACGCCGGGTGATCGTGGTGGGCGGTCGAGCGGACACCGGGTGACGAAGTCCGGGCAGATTCGCGCAATGCGTTTCCGGCGGTGAGGGCGGGCGGCAGGATCGCGGTGGTGGGCAGGGGTGTCCGGCGAGGGTCGGCGCCCCGGGGCCCGCCTCGTTCCGGGGCCTGTCGCGCCGTGCGGTCCGTCGCGCCGTACGGCCTGCCGTGCCCCGGCCACCCGTTGCCGATCGTGGGGGGTGCCCGCGTGCCCGTGTCCGACGACCGCCCGGCCGACTACCACCTGGCGGAGTGCTGGGACCCCGTTGCGAACAAGTACGTCGACGCCCTGGCCGACCTGGACGAGTTCCTGCGCGTCTGCGCCGAGCTGACCGGCTTCGACGTGCCCGAACTGCGCTCCACCGGCATGGCGGACGAGCACCACCGCACGACGCTGGCCCACCAGGTGCGCGACGAGCACGCCCTGGTCCACCTCTGGTACGTCGGCGCCTGGCCCGGCGAGGCGCCCTCCTCCGCCCGCGCCCACGACCAGGGACTGGTCTGGCGGACCTTCCACGCCGCTCCGCCGGGCGCCACCGCCCCCGGACACGGCAGCTGGGCCGCGGCACCCCGAGGGGCCGAGGACCGGGGAGGTGCCGGGGAGCACGGAGGTGCCGGGGGCCTTGAGGCCGTCGACGCACCCGACGACGGCCTCGAGGGCCGATGACCCCCCGCTGGGACGCCGTCGTGGTCGGCGCGGGCTTCGCCGGGACACTGGTCGCCCACCGCCTCGGCGCACAGGGCTGGCGGGTCCTCGTCCTGGAGGCCGGACGCGCCGCGCCCACCGGCGCCGAGGCCTCCGCCGCCCACCGCGCGGCCGGCGGCGGACCACCCGGCTCGCCCTACCCGCACAACCCCGAGGCGCCGTCACCCGACGTCACGGACCTCACCGGAAGCCCGGACGGCGGCTTCACCGCCGCCGGCCACCTTCGCCAGTACGGTCCGCTGCCCTACGCCAGCGGCTACCTGCGCGCCAACGGCGGCACCGGACTGCTCTGGACCGGGCTCACCCCACGCATGCACCCCGAGGACTTCCGCACCGGCGACCTCGGCCACGGCCGCAACTGGCCGATCGGCTACCACGACCTGGAACCCCACTATCGCGAGGCCGAACGGGAACTCGGTGTCGCCGCCGACGCCCGGGAGCAGCGCCACGCCGTCGGACTGCCCATCCCGGACGGCTACGACTTCCCGATGCGGGCGGTCCCGGCGAGCTACCTCGACCGCCGGCTGGCCCGCGCCCTCGACGGCCGCACCGTCCACGACCCCGCCGTGCCCGGCCCCGCCCGGCTCGCCGTCACCGCCACCCCGCACGCCCGCAACGGCGTGCCGACCAGGCCCGGCTCCGCCGACGGGCCGCTCTGTGCGGGCAGTGCCGGCTGCGTCCCGGCCTGCCCGAGCGGCGCCAAGTACACCCCGCTGCGCACTCAGGCCCGCTGGGCGGCCGGCGTCGAACTGCGCACGGAGGCCGTCGTCAGCCGGGTGCTGGCCGACCCGCAGACCGGGCGGGCCCGGGAGGTCGAGTACGTCGCGGGTGGCACGACCCACCGGGTGACGGCGGACCTGGTCGTCCTCGCCGCGCACGCGATCGAGAACGCCCGACTGCTGCTCCTCTCCGGTCTGGCCGAGCGCAGCGACCAGGTCGGCCGGAACCTGATGGACCACCCGGCCCTGCTCACCTGGGGGCTGATGCCCCGCCCGGTCGGCCCCTACCGCGGGCCCGGGTCCACCAGCGGCCTGGAGGTGTTCCGGTTCGGCCCCGGGCGCGCCCGCCGGGCGCCGTTCCGGATCGAGATCGGCAACTGGGGCTGGTCCTGGGCGGGCGGAGCGCCGGAGGCCGAGGCGGCGGCGCTGCTCGCGGCGGGCCTGCGCGGCAAGGAGCTGCGCGAGCGGCTCGGCGACCGGCTGGGCCGTCAGTTCTCGCTCCAGTTCGAGCTGGAGCAGCCCGCCGACCCGGCCAACCGGGTCACCCTCGACCGGGACCGGCGCGACCCGCTCGGTCTGCCGGGACCGGCCGTCCGCTACGACCTCTCGGAGTACGTCCGTGAGGGGATGGCCTCCGCCCGGGCCGTCTCCGACCAGCTGTTCGCGCTGCTCGGCGCCGAGGACCACACCGCCTACCCGGCGACCGGATGGCCGGGGCGGCTCGAACACCGGGGAACCGTCCACGGCTACCGGGGCGCCGGCCACGCGGGCGGCACCCACATCATGGGCGACTCGCCCGCGAACTCGGTGGTCGACCACTGGCAGCGCTGCTGGGACCACCCGAACCTGTACGCCGTCGGCTGCGGCTCGATGCCCTCCCTCGGCACCTCCAACCCCTCGCTCACCATGGCCGCCCTCGCGCTGCGCAGCGCCGAGCGGATGCACCGCGACCTGCTGGAGCTGCACCGCCCGGCGACCGTCCTGCCCCCCACGCCCGACACGTTGTCCTCGTCGCTCTCCTCCTCGTCC
This sequence comes from Kitasatospora sp. NPDC001132, assembly GCF_053598415.1. Classification (NCBI taxonomy): domain Bacteria; kingdom Bacillati; phylum Actinomycetota; class Actinomycetes; order Kitasatosporales; family Streptomycetaceae; genus Kitasatospora; species Kitasatospora sp. NPDC001132. Next base: position 59,441 of record NZ_JBSFKF010000011.1, read on the forward strand.
CCGGAGTCCTCATGACCGGCCTGCCGCTGCCTCCCGTACCGGAGCCGTATCACCTGCCCTTCCACTACGGGGCGCTGCACAACATCGGCGTCGACTACCTGGTCGACCGCGTGCGGGCGCGCGAGCTGCTCGCCAAGCGCCACCCCGGACTGAGCGTCGCCGCCTTCGACGGCGGGGCCTGCGTCTCGCTCAACTACCAGCTCTACTTCGCCCAGTACCCGAACGGCGGCGGCATCACCCAGGAGCTGGAGATCAACCTGATCGCCCACCCGATCTTCGCCGAGGACCGGATCCCGGTGGTCAACTACGGGCAGTACGCCCGGGGTTACGACCAGACCAAGCTGCTCGGGATCGCCCGGCTGCACGTGCTCTGCGACAACCCCCATGCCATCGACGCCGGGCGCCGGCTGTACGCCGAGCCCAAGCACCCGGGCTGGTTCGAGACCACCCTGCCCTCCCTCAACGCTCCCGCCGTGCGCGAACGCTGGTCGGTCTCCTGCCGCCGGGCCACCCTCGGGCCGGACGGACTGAGCCGCCACGACGAGGAACTCGTCGCTCTGGACGTGAACCTGATCGGCCTCACCCCAGAGTCCGTCAACAACACCCCCATCACCGGCTACGGCACCGACGAGGAGGGCCAGCTGCTGGCCGGACCGCTCAACGTCCACCAGCCCTACCGCTACTACGCCCTGGACGACCGCACCGCCGACCGCGTCCGGCTCGACCTCGGCAACCCCGCCGAGGAGTCCGCCCGCGACCTCGCCCACCTGATCGCCGACGCGCCGGCCGCCGGAGTCTGGACCTACCAGTCCCCGCCGGTCGCCGCTCACAACCGGGCCTACTACGTCCGATGACGGCGCCGGTCTTCGCTCCGGGCGACACCGCGGTGCGGCGGGACGTCACCCAAGGCCGGGTCTGGTCGGCCATGCCCTACACGGTCCTCGGGGACGACGGTGCGACCCTGACGCTGAGCGCCCGCCCGGGGACGGAGACCCTGGCCCCGGCCGCCTGGACGCTGCCGCCCGAGGCGCCGCTGCCCGTCCTCCCGGCCACCGCCCTCAGCACCCCCGTCGCCGTGGACCGGGACGGCCCGGCTGCCGGTTAGGGGTGTGCCCTGCACCGGCCCGGCGGTCTGCCCGGGGCTTCGGCCAGGCTGCGCAGGAGGTCACCCGGGCGCCGGCGGAGCGCCCGGGCCGGTGAACGCGGCCGGTGCCGCGCCGGGCGGGGCACCGGCCGTCGGTGCCCGCGACCAGCGGCCGGCGAGGACGGTGCCGACGATCAGCTGGAGCTGGTGGTAGAGCATCAGCGGCAGCACCACCAGTCCGGCCTGTGCTCCGAACAGGACGGTGGCCATCGGCAGGCCGTTGGCCAGGCTCTTCTGCGAGCCGCACAACACCGCCGCGATGGCGGACGGTCGGTCGAGGCCCAGCAGCCGCGCGCCGAGCCCGGTGGCTGCGAGGGCGGCGGCGAGCAGGGCGAGCAGCACCGCGAGCAGCCCGAGCAGGGCCAGGGGAGTCGCCAGACCCCAGATGCCCTGGGACACCGCCGCGCTGAACGCCGTGTAGACGACCAGCAGGATCGAACCGCGATCCACCGGGGTGAGCACCCGCTTGTGTCGGGACAGCGGACCGCCGAGCCACGGACGCAGCGCCTGCCCGAGCAGGAAGGGCGCGAGCAACTGGAGCCCGATCCGCAGCAGCCCGTCGGCGGACAGTTCGGTGTGCGAACCCAGCAGCCAGGCCGCCAGCAGCGGCGTCAGCACCAGCCCCGCCAGGCTGGAGTAGGTGCCCGCGCAGATCGCCGCGGGGACGTTGCCCCCGGCGGCGCCGGTGAGCGCCACCGAGGACTGCACCGTCGAGGGCACCAGGCAGAGGAACAGCACTCCGGTCTGCAGCGGCCCGGTCAGCGGGACGGGCGTGAGCAGCGCGGTGGCCACACCGAGCAGCGGGAACAGGACGAAGGTGGCGGCCAACACCAGCCCGTGCAGTCGAAGGTGGCGCAGCCCGGCGAGCGTTTCGCGGGTGGAGAGCCGGGCGCCGTAGAGGAAGAACAGCAGCGCCACCGCGAGGTCGCAGGCCACCTCGGCGACCCGTGCCGAGCCACCCGAGGCCGGGAACAGCGCGGCCAGCCCGACCGTCCCGGCCAGCGCCGCCATGTACGGGTCCAGCCAGCGAGGCAGCAACCTACGGGAGCGGGGCCCGGGACCGGACGGCGGCGTCGGCGTGCCTTCTCCGCGCGCCCGTTCCTGGCGCGCCCGTTCCCGGTGCCTCCGTTCCCCGCGCGCCCGGAGCCCTGGTGGCTGCTCCGGGCGCGCCAGGCGGTCGGTCACGGGCCGTCTTCCGCTGCCGGGCGGACCGTGTGCCCGGACGAGGAACCGGGCCCGATCAGTCCGCCGACCAGCGAACCCTCGCCGTCGTGGTCGCTGCCCGCGGAACCGCTGCCGTTCTGGAGGTTGGCCGTCCGGTCGACCTCCAGCCAGGAGTCGGCGTGCGAGTTGTCCACGACCGTGATCAACCCGCCACCGGCCGCCGCGGGCGACGCGGCTCCCGCGAGCAGGGCGCAGGCACCGGCCAGCCCCAGCGCGGTGGCCCGCAGCGCGGCGGCCGGCGACACCGGCGCGAGCGCGCGCAGCCCGCTGCTCATGCCGTCACCGCCATCAACCCTCGGGAGCGCGAGATGTTCCGCTCCAGCAGCTCGGTGGACTCCCGCACGCCGACCTGGTCCCGGCCCCCGGCCGGGGCCGGCAGCCGCCCGTCGGCGATCTTCAGCCCGGCCAGCGCCTCGTCCATCGCCCGGTGCGCGGCGAACAGGCACGGGGTGCTGTAGATGGCAACGTCCACCCCCAGGGCCGACAGCTCCGAGAGCGACAGCCGGGGCGACTTGCCGCCCGCGATCTGGTTGAACAGCAGGGGCTTGTCGCCGACCACCCGGCGGATCCGGCGGATCCACTCCTCGCTGCGCACGCCGTCCACCAGCACCACGTCGGCGTCGGTGGCGGCGAGGGCCCGGGCCCGGCGCAGGATGTCGTCCTCCTCGGTGGCGTCCGTGCGCGCGACCACCACCAAGTCCGTCCGGTTGGCGAGGACGAGCTCCAGCTTCTCCAGGTACTCCTCCAGCGGCAGCACCAGCTTGCCGTCCGCGTGCCCGCAGCGGCGCGGACGCTTCTGGTCCTCGAGGATCACGCCGGACGCGCCGATCCGTTCGAGCCTGCGCACGACGTGGCAGGCGACCTCCGGATCGACGTAGCCGTCGTCGATGTCGACCAGGAGGTGGTGCCGGGGGAAGGCCCCGCGCAGCCGTTCGACGAAGCCCACCATGTCGGGCCAGGCGATGAAGCCGATGTCGGGCAGCCCGTAGTAGGAGGCCGCGAAGCCGAAGCCCGAGACGAACATGCCGTCGTAGTGATCGGCCGCGATGGAGGCCGAGTACATGTCGTAGACGCCGATCAGCGGCGTCGTCCCCGGGCCCGCGATCTCCGCGCGCAGCCGCTGCCCGGGGTTGTCCGATGCCGTGTTTCCGTGGAACAAGGTCTTCTCCTCACTGGGGATGACTTTGCCTGAACTTGGTGTTCACCAGACCGAACTGAGGTGTCATCACTATGCGCCCTTTAATGTTCCGTGGGCAAATCTTTAAGAGAGATTCCCTCGTTAGGGTGAAGCGGAGGCGATAATAGGAAAGGCGTAAAAATGTAAGTCCCATAAGCGAGCTGACTCGTCGGCAGTGCGGCAGGACGGGTCCGTCCACGCCAAGACGGCGCCGGGGCCCGCCCGGTGAGGGGCGGGCCCCGGCGCTGGGGTCCGGAGTGCGGTCGGGATTGTGGTCCGGTGTGGACTCAGGAGTCCAGGGGCTCAGGGGTCCAGGGGCTCAAGGGTTCGGCACCGGGGGCACGGCGCGGCGCTCGCGCAGCGTCCGGAGCATCCGCCGGGTGGCCTTGGTCGCGACCGGCGGCAGCAGCTCCAGGGCCAGCCGACGCGGGGCGGAGCGCTGGACCGGAGCCTTGACCTGGTAGTTGAGGCGCATCACCCGGGCGCCGGCGATGGTGTCCTCGTCGGCGGTGTACCCGTCGGCCCGCCAGTCGCGCTCGCGCAGGACCGCCTGGGCGGCCGCCGCGTCGCCCCAGGTGCCGTAGAACTTCATCGGGGTGAGCAGCACCGGCCGCAGCCCGCCGGTGAAGACCGCCTCCCAGACCGCGGCGGCGACGCCCGGGGTGTGCTCGGAGCGGTAGTCGTCCAGGGCGACCAGGCCGTTCTCGGAGAGCGCGGCGCGGGCCACGGCGATGTCCCCGGCGACGTGCTCGTAGAGGTGGGAGGCGTCGACGTGGACGAAGCGGCAGCTGTGCGCCCGGATCCGGCCGTCGGCCAGTACCGCGGTCGGGGCCTGCACTATCTCGGGCAGCTCGCCGTGGAAGGCGAGGTAGTTGGCCTCGAAGGCGCTGCGGGTGAGGGTCTTCCGGTAGGACATGTCCATCTCGGCGGCGTTCTCGGCGTCGCCGGCCTCGGAATCGAACAGGTCGCAGACCGTCAGCCGCTCGCCCGGCCGCAGGTGGTCGCCGAGCAGGACGGCGCTGCGGCCGAGGTAGCTACCGAGTTCCAGGATGTCGCCGGTGACGCCGGCCGAGGTCTGGGCGGACAGCAGGTGGCTGAAGGCGGCTCGGTCGAGGCTGAAGAACCAGCCGGGGATGTCGTCCCGCTTCAGCGGCGCGGAGTGGACTGCGGCCTCGACCGCGGGATCGGCAGTGGGCACGGCGGCCTCCAGGGGGACGGCGGGGCGCGGTGGCGGCTCACGCCGCGGAGGGGATGCCGAGGACGTGAGGCGGATCATCATAGCGATGCCGGGGCCGGGGGGAGCCAGGTGTGGAACGGCCCAAATCCGCTTCTTCGCTCTGCTGTTCGGCAGGGGCGTGCGCCGTTGTTCCCGCCTGCGGTTCGCCTGTCGGCCTAGTGTTCCGAGGGCTTCGGCTCCGCCGGTGTGCCGGGGGTCTCCGAGGGTGCCGCGCCGCCCGGCCTTTCCAGTTCCGCGATGGTCTCGGTCAGCCAGGCCCGCTCGGCGGCCGTGGAGGCCCGGGCGACGAGCAGCATCCCGCGCCGGAAGGGGTTCGGCTCGCGTTCGGCGGTCACCGGCCGGCCCGCCCCGTCGTGGAAGAAGCTGCTCGGTGCGTCCAGGAAGCCCAGTCGGCGGCGGAGGACGGCGGCCTGTCGGGGCGGATCGGCGAGGTGGTGCAGGAAGGCGGTGACGGTGAAGAAGCGGATCTGGTCGGTGATCTCGACCTGCTCCGGATCGGCCAGCCGGCGCAGCAGTTCGGCCCGACCCTCCGCCGTCAGCTCCAGCGTCTGCCGTGGAACGGCGCCGCTGCCCGGTACGGTGCGCCGGAGCAGCAGCCCGGCCTTCTCCAGTCGGGCGATGGCGGGGTAGAGCGCGCCGTCGCTGACCGGCCGGACGTGGCCGGTCAGCCCGGTGATCCGGGACTTGAGCTCGTAGCCGTGCAGCGGCTGGTCGTACAGGAAGCCGAGGATCGCGAGCGTCAACACGGCTGGAGCCCTTCGGTCGGAGTGCGCCCTGTGGAGCAGCAATGTTACCTCTTGTCGATGTGCCTCTTGTCGATGTGTCTCGAAACGATGTAACTCTATTCGAGGCTTTGGTGGCAGGTCGAGGCGAGCCGAGTCCGACCGGGCCGAGCAGGAGCGCCACAGCGGATGGGCGCCACAACGGAAGGGGGAGGGCCATGCGCGGACAGTCGCGCCGGCTCACGGCACTGGCGGTACCCGTCTACGCGGAGCTGTTGTCCGGGGTGGTCGCCTCGGTGATCGGCACGTTCTGGGTGGCCGGTCTCGGCGGGGCCGCGGTCGCCGCCGTCACCCTGGCCGGCACCGTGGAGAACCTGCTGCTCGGCCTGGTGCTGGTGGTCGGCTCCGGCGCCAGCGTCCGGCTCTCCCACGCCCTCGGCGCCGGCGACCGGGCCGAGGCCGCCCGCACCGCCCGCGCGGCGGGGTGGCTCTGCGCGGCGGGCAGCGTGGCGCTCGCCGTCCCCGGCTTCCTGCTGCGCGACCGGCTGGCGGGTGCCTTCCTGGACGGCGAGGCCGCCGCGCACGCCGCCGGGTACTTCACCGTCGCGTTCCCGGCGTTCGCGTTCTTCTTCGGCCAACGCGTCGCCGACGAGCTGTTCAAGGGCGCCGGCGACACCCGCACCCCGATGCGGATCGCCCTGCTCTCCAACGCCCTGCTGCTCCTCCTCGACCCGCTGCTCATCCTGGGCCCGGGGCCGCTGCCCGCCCTCGGCGTGCCGGGAGCGGCCCTGGCCCTGGCCCTCTCGCGGGCGATCGCCCTCGCCGTCACCCTGAACCTGCGCCGGAGGTCACGACGATCGGCGGGGCAACCGGCGGAGCGGCGTACGGGGCCGCAGCCGCGGACCTCCGACGGAGCGGCCGGGGGAGTGGGCGCGGCAGCGGTACGGATCGTGCGCGCGGGCGCACCGTTCGGCCTGGACTTCACCGCCCGGATGGCCGTCGGAGCCGCCCAACTCGGCCTGGTCGCAGGCTTCGGCGTCGCCGCGGTGGCCGGGTACGGCCTCGGCTACCGCGTCCTGCTCGTCGTCACCATGGCCTTCTACGCGCTGCGCCAGGCCGCCGCGATCGAGGCCGCCCGCCTGGCCGGCGCGGGGGAGGGCGCCGCGCTGCGCACCCTGAGCCGGGCCACCGGCCGCCTCGCCGCACTGCTCGGCGCGGTGTCTGCCGTGCTCTCCGTGACGCTGGCCGGACCGCTGACCGCGCTCTTCACCGAGGACCGGGCGGTGGTCGCGCAGTCCGTCGGCTTCCTGCGGACGGCGGCGCTCTACCTGCTGCCGTATGCCCTGGTGGTCGCCCTCGGCGGGGTGCACCAGGCGGCGGGCGCCGGCCGACCGCTGGTGATCTCCGTGCTGCTCGGTCTCGGGGCCCAACTCGCCGCCTCGGCGGCCCTGTCCGGGCCGCTGGGAGTGTCGGGCGTGTGGCTCGGCCCGGCGGTGGGCGCGGCCGTGCAACTCGCGCTGCTCGCCGCACTGGTACGGTCCCGGTCCGAGCGGGAGACGCGCGGGGGCGTGTGCCAGAGTGGGGGCCATGGCACTCACCCCGGACGGGCGGCCGATCCCGCCCCCGCACGCCGCTGAACGCGCCATGCTGGAGAGCTGGTTGGACTTCCAGCGGGCCACCCTCGCCCGGAAGGTCGACGGGCTCGACGACCGGCAGGTACGGCTGGCGTCCGTCCCGCCGTCCACGATGACCCTGCTGGGCCTGGTGCAGCACCTCGCCGAGGTCGAACGCAACTGGTACCAGCGGGTGTTCGACGGCCGGGAGGTCCCGCCGGTGTACGGCCCGGAGAACGCGGACGGCTACGGGCTGGACCCTGCGCGCGGAATGGCCGAGGCGCTGGCGGACTGGAAGGCGGAGATCGACCGGGGCCGGGAGCTGACCGCGGACGAGTCACTGGACGCGGCCGGCGCGCTCTCCTCACAGGCCGCGGCGGTGCTCGGCGCGGACAGCGTCTCGCTGCGCTGGATCCTGGTGCACCTGATCGAGGAGTACGCCCGCCACAACGGCCACGCCGACCTGCTCCGGGAGCGCATCGACGGCGTCACCGGCGTCTGACGGCACGGGCGCCGCTCACGGGCGCCGCTCACGGGCGCCGCTCACGGACGGCGCCACCGAAGAGGCCCGGCCGGGCACCGGGCCCGGCCGGGCAGCCGCGCGGCGAGCGAGCAGGCCGCACGGACGCTGAACCCCGGCCCGACCGGGCCGGTCGGGCCGGGGCGGCGAGCCGGGGCGGACGGCGCCGGGCGCGGCGCCCCGCGGAGTCGCTCCTACTGGGGCGGCTGGTCGCGGAACTGGTTCTTGAGCTGCTCCTGGGTGGCGTCCACCTGACCGCTGTACTTGCCTTCGGTGCGCTGGTCGAAGGCGTCGCCCGCCTTGTCGACGGCCTTGTCGGTCTGCTCCTCGTGGCCCTTCAGCAGGTTCTTGAGCTTATCCATCATGGACATCTGGTCACACTCCTGGATGAGACGCCCCCACCTCTCCAATATCCCCGGGCGCGTCGCGGTCCGCATCTCGCAAGGTCTGCGTAAAGGCTTGGCAACGGGATTCCGGTCATGTCGAATCATGACCCTCACGGCCCCGTCGGAAGGAGTTGCCTTGATGCTGCGCACCCGTCGCTCCACCTCCCCGCTCGACCGTTCCACTCCGTACGACCGTTCCACCCGGTACAACCACGACACCCCGTGCGACCACGTCACCCCGTGCGACCGCGACACCTCCCCAGGACGCCCGCGAACCGCCGTCACCCGGCGTGGCGCGGGCCCCGCCCTGACCGTCGCCGCTCTCGTCGCCCCGCTGCTGCTGGCCGGCGCCGGCAGCGCCTCGGCCGACCCGGACCCGGCGCGCAAGGGCGCCAAGCTGGCCTCCCGGCTGGTCGAGGCGAGCAGCGCCCGGGACGCGCGGGCCACGCTGGCCGCGCTCCAGCTGATCGCGGACCGCAACGGCGGTACCCGGGTGGCCGGTTCGAAGGGACACGACCAGTCGGCGCAGTACGTCTACGAGCAGGCGCGGCGGGCCGGGCTCAAGGTGTCCAAGCAGGAGTTCGTGTACACCTTCTTCGAGGCCCGCTCCGAGCACCTCGACGTGCTCTCCCCGAAGGCCGAGCCGGTGCCGGTGATCGCCATGACGTACTCGGTGAGCGGCCCGGAGGCGGGCCTGACCGCGGACCTGGCGGTCGCTCCGGTGAGTGCCACCACCGGCTGCACAGCGGCCGACTACCCGGCGGGCGCCTTCACCGGCAAGATCGCCCTGATCCGGCGCGGCGGATGCACCTTCGCCGAGAAGCAGGCCGCCGCGGCCGCCGTGGGCGCGGCCGGGGCGATCGTCTACAACAACACCGAGGGAACCCTCAACGGGACGCTCAGCGAGCCGACGGCGGGGAGGATCCCGACCGGCGGGATCACCAAGGCCGCGGGCGAGGCCCTGGCCGCCGAGGCCGCCACCGGGCCCGTCCGGGTGACGCTGGACATCCGCACCTTCATGGAGCAGCGCAGGACCTGGAACGTCCTCGCGGAGACCCGCGGCGGCGACCCCGACAACACCGTGATGGTCGGCGCGCACCTCGACTCCGTCCCCGAGGGGCCGGGCATCAACGACAACGGCTCCGGCACCGCCGGCATCCTGGAGGTCGCGAAGAACCTCAGCGTCCACCCGGTGAAGAACAAGGTCAGGTTCGCCTGGTGGTCGGCTGAGGAGTTCGGCCTCAAGGGCGCCGAGGCGTACGTGAAGTCCCTCTCCGACGCGGAGAAGAAGAAGATCAGCCTCTACCTGAACTTCGACATGATCGCCTCTCCCAACTACGCGCAGTTCGTCTACAACGGCTCGGGCAGCGCCGGCGGCGACGCGGGCCCCGAGGGCTCGGCGCAGCTGGAGCGGGACATCAACGGCTACCTGGACGGCCGGGGCCTGCCGCACGACCCGACCCTCTTCGACGGCCGCTCCGACTACGGTCCGTTCATCGACGCGGGCATCCCGGCCGGCGGCACCGACACCGGCGCCGAGAAGGTCAAGTCCCCGGAGCAGGCAGCCCGTTACGGGGGTACGGCCGGCGCCGCGTACGACGCCTGCTACCACCAGGCCTGCGACGGCCTGGGCAACATCGACATGGGTGTCTTCGACGTCAACATCGACGTGATCGCGAACGCCGTCGGCACCTACGCCTGGGACCTCTCCTCGCTCCACCGGCCCGTCCCGGCCCAGCGCCAGGCCGTGAAGGCGGCGCCCGGCGCGGGCGTAACGGGTATGAGCGGAACGAGCGGCACGACCGGCGGGAGCACCCACGGGGTGACGGCCTGACCCCCGGGTGGGCCCGCCGCCGCTGCCGGCCGGCGGGCCCACCCGACCGCCGTACCCGACTGCTCCGTCCGATGCTGCTCCATCCGGGACCTCCCTCCGTCAACGCCCCTGGTGGCTGCGGGTGCGGCCACCGTAGCGGAGGCCACTGACAATCCGGCCGCGGGCCGGTACGGTGCCGCGCGGAGCGCATCCACCGAGACCCGGTGGGTGCGCGGAGCCCGGTCCTGACACCATGGGACCGAGATCACGACACGGTGACATCCTCGGAGGAGTCAGCAACATGAGCACGCACTACGACGTCGTCGTCCTCGGCGCGGGCCCCGGCGGCTACACCGCCGCCGTCCGCTCGGCCCAGCTGGGCCTGAAGGTCGCGGTCATCGAGGCCAAGTACTGGGGCGGCGTCTGCCTCAACGTCGGCTGCATCCCCTCCAAGGCCCTGCTGCGCAACGCCGAGCTCGCCCACATCTTCACCAAGGAGGCCAAGACCTTCGGCATCAAGGTCGAGGGCCAGGTGACCTTCGACTTCGGCGAGGCCTTCCGGCGCAGCCGCTCGGTGGCCGACGGCCGGGTCAAGGGCGTCCACTACCTGATGAAGAAGAACGGCATCACCGAGTACGACGGCTGGGGCACCTTCGTCGACGACCACACCCTCCAGGTCGCGCTGAGCGGCGGCGGCTTCGAGGTCGTCACCTTCGGCCACTGCATCATCGCCGCCGGAGCCACCACCCGCCTGCTGCCCGGCACCAGCCTGAGCGACCGCGTCGTCACCTACGAGGAGCAGATCCTCACCGAGCAGCTGCCGGAGAGCATCATCATCGCGGGTGCCGGCGCGATCGGCGTCGAGTTCGCCTACGTGCTGCACAACTACGGCGTGAAGGTCACCATCGTCGAGTTCCTGGACCGCGTGGTGCCGCTGGAGGACGTCGAGGTCTCCACCGAACTCGCCAAGCAGTACCGCAAGCTGGGCATCGAGGTGCTGACCTCCACCCGGGTCGAGTCGATCGACGACAGCGACCCGAACGCCAAGGTCCGCGTCACCGTCACCAAGGACGGGCAGCAGCGGGTGCTGGAGGCAGACAAGGTGCTCCAGGCGATCGGCTTCGCGCCGCGGGTCAATGGCTACGGCCTGGAGAACACCGGGGTCAAGCTCACCGACCGCAACGCCATCGCGGTGGACGGCCGCGGCCGCACCAGCGTCGAGCACATCTTCGCGATCGGCGACGTGACCGCCAAGCTGATGCTCGCGCACGCCGCCGAGACGATGGGCGTGATCGCCGCCGAGACCATCGGCGGGGCGGAGACGATGGAGGTCGACTTCGTCATGATCCCGCGCGCCACCTACTGCCAGCCGCAGATCGCCTCCTTCGGCTACACCGAGGCCCAGGCGCGCGAGCTGGGCCACGACGTCAAGGTCGCCAAGTTCCCGTTCACCGCCAACGGCAAGGCGCACGGCCTCGGCCACCCGATCGGCTTCGTCAAGGTCATCAGCGACAACGAGCACGGCGAGCTGCTCGGTGCCCACCTGATCGGCCCCGAGGTCACCGAGCTGCTGCCGGAGCTGACGCTGGCCCAGCAGTGGGACCTGACCGTCCACGAGGTCGCCCGCAACGTGCACGCCCACCCGACCCTGGGCGAGGCGGTCAAGGAGGCCATCCACGGCCTCGCCGGGCACATGATCAACATGTGACGCGGCCGTCCCGGGCAGATGCGCCGCGCCCCCGTCGAGCAGTCGCTCGGCGGGGGCGCGACGCGGTTCCGGCGGCCGTCAGGCGCGCCCGGCGATCAGGCCGAGCCGGCCGTCGAAGCGGCGGTAGAGCACCCGGCCCCGGCCGCTGTCCGGGTGTGCGAAGAACAGGAACGGCAGCTCCGCGCCCGCCAGCCGGTCGACGGCCTGGGCCTCCGTCAGCCGGGGTGCGCCGTACGGGCTGAGGGTGATCGGCGAGGTGCGGCGGCCCGCCGGCCCGGCGGGGACGGTCCGGGCGAGGCGGTAGCCGGTCGGCCCGACCCGGTAGACCACGGCGTCGGTCTCGGTCGCCGGATCGGTGAACAGGTGGATGTCGTAGTCCATCGCGTCCATCGTCCGGGCGGCGGCCTCCGGCGAGCACCAGACCAACGAGGGCTCCTTGCGCCGGACCACCCGGAGCTCGGGGACGCCCACGCCGCCCGAGCCGGTGGACGGTGCGGTACGGATGCCCGACCAGGGGCGCGGTGCCCAGGCTCCGGTGACGGCCCGAATCCTGCCGCGCAGCGCCTCGCTCACCCGGTCCAGCGAGTCGGCCAGCCCGGAGGCCGCCTCCTGGACGCGGATCCGCCGGCCGTCGACCTCGGCGTTCACCTGCGCCAGCACGCCCCCGGCCACGGCCGCGAACCGGACCCGCAGGGCCTCGACCAGCGTCCCCACCCCCGGAGCCGCCGCCGCGGCGGCCACCCGGGCCCGCGCCTCGGCCAGGACCTCGCCGGTCAGCCCCTCGAACGCCCTCACCGTGACCAACTCGCCCATTCCAGGCCCTTCCACTCCCAGTCGGCGCATACCGGCGACCAGGATCCCGGGCCACCCGACCACGCGGCCAGGGCCCAACGGCCCCACCTCGGTGGGCCGCCCGGACCAGCCGCGGGCCGGGGGAGCCGGATCAGTACAGCTGGGTGCGCAGCCAGCCCTTGACCTCCGGGGTGACGGGGTCGGTGACGTCGGCGAACTCCTCGTGCTTCAGCAGGAACTTGGCGACGTACGGGCAGATCGGCACGATCCGCTTCCCGGCCGCGCGCACGTCCGTCAGCGCCTCCTGGACCAGGTGCGAGGCGAGGCCCCGGCCGGCGAAGGCCTCGTCGATCTCCGTGTGGTAGAAGACGCGCTGCTCCTCGTGGTCCCGGTACTCGGTGAAGCCGGCGAGCTCGCCGTCGACGGAGATCTCGTACCGGTTCCGGTCGTCCGCCCGTTCGACGGCGATGGTGCTGGGAGTGGACACGGGGTGGCCTTTCGGTCGCGGGGCGTGCCGCAGGAGCGGTGAATGGCTCCTTCGGCACCGTTCAGCGGGATCCTGCCAGGTCACCGGGCCTCGGGCCATCCCGGCCCGAGGCCGCCCGGCCGGTGTTACGGAGCGCCCTGGCCGGTGTATGCGGAGCGCCCCGGCCGGGCAGCCGCCCACCTGCCGGGGGACCGGAGGTGACGGCCATGGACGGGCCCGGGCTCTCCAACAGGAGCTGAGGCTCCTGTTGGAGATCGAGGACGACCTGCGGGCGGACGAACGGCTCGACCGCGCGATGCGCACCATGCGGCGCCGGCCCGGGCCACTGCTGGACCGGGCCCTGGGCGTCGCCGCGCGGGTGCCGTCCGCCGTGCCGGCGGTGTTGCTGGCGCTGTCGGCCGGCCTGCTGCTGGTCGGCGCCGACGCGCACTCAGCCGCCGTGCTGTTGGGCTTCGCCCTGGTCTGGGCGCTGACCTTCGTCCTCGCGGTGGCCCGACAGGTCGCCCGCCGCAGGGGGCTGCGCCCGTGAGCGGCCGGGTCCGCCCCGGGAGCGCAGCTCGGTGAGCACCGACCAGCCGACCGCCACCACCGGCACCGCCACCACCGCGCCCAGGACCCCGGCCAGCACGGCGCCGCCGGCCACCGAGACGGCGATGACCACCGGGTGGATGCGGACGGACCAGCTGAGCACCAGCGGATGCAGCAGGTGGCCCTCGATCTGGCCGATGACCACGATCAGCGCGAGCACCAGCAGCGCGATCAACGGGCCGCGGGCGGCGAGCGCGACCACGGCGGCGATCGCCAGCGCGATCGGGGAGCCGATCAGCGGGACGAGGGTCGCCGCGAACTCCAGCACCATCAGGGGCAGGACCAGCGGAACCCCCAGGATCGCCAGCGCGATGCCCACGAGCACGGCGTTGGAGGCCGCCACGATCAGCACCCCCCGGGTGTAGCCCGCGAAGGTGTGCCAGGCGGCGCGACCGGCGCGGCCGCACGCCGACCGGCTGCGGGGCGGCAGCTGCTCCTGCGCCCAGGACCACATCCGGTCACCGGAGTGCACGAAGAACACCGAGCAGAACACCGCGAGCGCCAGCCCGGTGACCAGCTCGACGACCCGGCCGGCGCCGCTGAGCGCGGTGCTGAGCAGGGCGGAGCGGTGGGCCGAGATGAAGTCGCCGATCTTCGAGCGCAGATCGGTGACGGTGCCGGGGCGCAGGTGGAAGGGGGCGCCGGTGAGCCAGTGGTCGATCCGGGAGAGGCCGCCGCGCAGCTCGTTGCCCAACCGGGTCCATTCGTCGACGACCGTCGTACCGACCAGCGCCAGCACCCCGCCGACGAGCGCGACGGTGCCGAGGAAGGAGAGCAGGACGGCCAGTGGGCGCGGCGTCACCCGGGCCAGCAGGTCGACCGGCGGGCGCAGCACGGAGGTGATGACCAGTGCCACGAACACGGCGATGACCGGCAGCTGGAGGCGGGCGAGGACGTAGACGACCAGGTAGGCGGCGAGTCCGAGCAGCGCCAGCCGCCAGGTGTACCCGGCCGTCGTCCGCAGCCCGGAGGGGACGCGGTCGGACGGGCCCGGGCCCGCCGCCTTCGGTCGGCTCCGGCCGGCGGACACCCGGGGACGGCGGCTGCCCAGCGGGGCGGGCCGCCGGTCGGGTCCGGCGCCGTTGTCTCCCACGGGCGGTCTCCCCTCGGGCTCGGCCGGGTTTCCTTTCAGTCACGATGACCCATGCCGCGACGGTTCGCTCTGCGGCGCGACCCGATCCGCCCATCCGGTCACCGGGATTCCCGGCATCCCGTGTGTGAAATCGCCGGACCGGGGTATACGCGTCGATCGGCATCGGTCTCCCCGGGCGGACCAAGGTCCTCCGTGTACAAGCGGTTGGACGTAGGGAGAATCGATGACACAGGGTGGGAGAGAAGGAGGCCGAGATGAGAAGCCTCACGCGCCGCTACGCGGTGACGCTCCCCGGCCCGATCGGCGGGCACGCCCCCCTGAGTGTGGTCGTCGTGCACGAGACGCAGACCGTGGGGCCCGACGGGGGCCTGGTCTGGGAAAGCGCGGACGGCGGCCTCCGCGTCGAGATCACCGGCGGGGTGGCCACCGTCCTGGCTGCCTCCCGGACCGGCAGCCGGCACCCGTGCCTGACGGCGGTGCCGCTGCCCTGAGCACGCGGTGAACCTGAGCATGCGGTGAAGGAAGCAGGCGACGAGGCGGGCGTCGCGAGGGGGTCATCGCGCGCTGGCTGCCAGGGCCTCGCGCACGGTGACCAGGCAGGGGTCGCAGTACCGGTCCGGCCCGGCGGCCGAACCGGTGCCGTCGGCTGCCGGGACGACGCGCTGGGAGGGTTCCAGGAACCGTCCGCAGAGCGAGGACGACGCGTCGTCCTTCGCCACCACGTGCCACACCACGGCGGGCGGGGTCACCGCCGGGTCATGTTCGGCCCACATCTCGTACACGGCGTTACCTCCGGATCGCTGGGGGCTCGGTGAGTCCATGCAAACCCGGGGTCTGCCGAACGGCCACCGGGCCAGACCCGGTGGGATGATTGTGGGCCGGAAGCGGTTAGGACGCGCGGCCACCCGATCTGCCCGGGAACCCAAGGCACCGAGGGCACGGGCGGCCGGGCGGTGCGGTGGTGCGGGCTCCGAGGTCCGGCGCGGTCAGGTGTCCGGTGCGGCGGTGCTGATGTCGGCGAGCGTGGAGCCCAGGCTCTCCGCCCCCACCTCCCGGTCCGTCGCGAGGTCGCCGAGCGAGACGACGCCCACCGCCCGGCCGTCCTCGAGCACCGGGAGCCGGCGCAGGGCGTGGCGTCGCATCAGGTCCACGGCGTGCCCGACGTCGTCGTCCGGGCCGACGCCGACGAGCTCGGAGCTGCACACGTCACCGGCCCGGGTGCTGTCCGGGTCCCTGCCCGCGGCCAGGACCCGCACCACCAGGTCGCGGTCCGTCACCAGCCCGCACACCTGGTCGTCGTCGCCCGCCACCAGGACGTCGCCGATCGCGGCGTCGCGCATCCAGCGGGCCGTGTCACGCATCGAGGCGAGCCGGGGGACGGTGACCGGGGCGGGGGTCATGATCTCCTTGATCTTCCGGGGCATGGTGCCCTCCTCGGCGCTGGGACGGGGTCTCCTGCGGGGCCGCGCCTGCCCGTCGCGGCGGGTCGGAACCCTGCGCTCAGGAAACCCCGACCCGGGAAAACCCCGGCCGGGAAAACCCCAGGCCCGGGAAAACCCCAGATCCGGGAAAACCCCAGATCCGGGGAAAGCCGCACCCGGTCACCTCCGCCGGTCGGCATCCGGCCGCGCCGCACTGCCGAGCCCTGACCTCGCACCCGGGGCACCGCCCCGGTCGCGGCCCTGCCCGGCGGCCAGGCGGCGCCTGATCACCACCAGGTCGAGCCCGGCGAGGCCGGCGAACCCGCCGCACAGGGCGGCGAAGAAGGCGTAGGTGCCCTGGTTGGGCACGGGGCCCGGGGCGGCCAGTGCGGCCAGTACGGCGAAGGCCACCGCCCCGGCGGCGAACAGCACCAGGAAGATCCGGGACAGCAGCCGCCGCAGCTCCAGGTCGGAGCGGGCGGTCACCGGCTCGGTGCCCGGGCGCACCGTCTTCTGGGGCCGGAGTTGTGGCGTCGTCCGGCCGGGGCCCTGTGAGGTGTGCGGGAAGTCGTGGCGCTCGCCGCTCGGGCGGTGCGCCCCTTTCCCGTGCTGCTTGCCTGGTCTGCGCTGTACGGCCATGACGGCCCCCGAACGGAGTCAGCCGGTTGTGTTCCGTCAGCGCGCCTACCCGGGCCCGGCGTCGGCACACGCGGATGGGCGCCCAGTCGCGTCGGCACACGTCGGTGGGCGCTCAGCCGCGCCGGTCGCGCCGATCGCGCGGGTCGAGCCGCAGCCGGACCGCCAGCTGGGGCCCCTGCCGCTCGCGGCCCTCCTCGCGCGTCCCGCAGAGGGCGGTGAGTGCGCGCAGCACCCGCTCGACGTCCTCGGGACCGCCGAGCAGGTCGGCGGCGAGCCCGCCGGACAGCGCGACCGGCGGCCCCGGCGAGCCCGCCCGGTGGGCGTCGAAGGACTGGGAGAGGCTCGCCGGCGGGCTCGGCGCGGGGGTGGTGGGGGTGCGGTGGATCCGGGGTTCGGCGACCACCCTGACGCCCTCCGAGGTCACCGTGGGGGGATCCTCCCAGGCGTTGCCGATCAGGGTCCGGCCGCGCCCGGTGTGGGTCGGGAAGGCGGCCTCCAGCGCGTCGAGCACCGCCTCGGCCGCGTCCTGGGGGCCCTCGCCGAGCCGTACCAGCACGTGTCCGGCCGCCAGGGGCAGTCCCATCGCAGCCACCTCCTCCGCCCCGGCGGCACTCGCCGGCGGGTGTCCTCCCCTTCCGTTCTACGGCCGGTCCTTGGGGGCGCGCACTCCGGGCGCACCGGCCGGGATGGGGGCGCCCCCCGGCGTCGTCCGTCGGATTCGGCCGCTGGTCAGCGGGGCGGGGCCCGGCCGGTGATCCACGACCGGTCGTGCGGCGGGCGCCGCGGGGGGGGCGAGTTCATGACCGCCTGACCGTTCCTGCGCGGTGCGGACACCGCCGGGCCCCGTAGGGGTCCGGCGGTTCCGTTCTCAGCCGAGCAGGGTGGCCTCGACCCCGGCGAGCACCGCCGCCAGGCCCTGTTCGAAGCCCTCGTCGAAGTCCTGGAACATCACCCGGCCCGACTCGGCGGCCAGCGGGTGGGCGGCCAGGCGCTCGGCGCGGGCGTCCACGTCGTAGCCCTCCTCGCCGTCGAAGGGGTTGGGGCCCATCGCCTGCTCCTCGATGACGTAGCCGATGGTGTAGCTGTAGGCGGTCTGCCAGGCCCGGGCGGCGGCGGCCGGGGTGAAGCCGACCTCGACCAGCACGCGCAGCGAGGCGTCCAGGCCCGCCGCGTAACTCGTGTCGGTGAACCGGGCGCCGCTGTAGACCTTCGCGCCGTCGCGGTAGCGCAGCAGCTCGGCGCGCAGGGTGCGCATGGTCGTCAGGCAGGCCTCCCGCCAGTCGCCCCGCGGGCCTTCCCCCACCCGGCTCGTCATCCGGCGCATCATCTCCGTCGCCATCTCGTCCAGCAGCGCCTGCTTGTCCTTGAAGTGCCAGTACAGCGCGGGCGCCTTGACGTCGAGCCGGGCGGCGATGGCGCGCAGCGTCAGGCCGTCCAGACCGGCCTCGT
Source organism: Kitasatospora sp. NPDC001132 (assembly GCF_053598415.1). Classification (NCBI taxonomy): domain Bacteria; kingdom Bacillati; phylum Actinomycetota; class Actinomycetes; order Kitasatosporales; family Streptomycetaceae; genus Kitasatospora; species Kitasatospora sp. NPDC001132. The sequence goes on from NZ_JBSFKF010000011.1 coordinate 77,454, forward strand.
TCAAGAGGTCCAGGGCGGCGTCGACGACCTGGCCGCGGTCGAGCTTGGGGGTTCTCTGCGTTCTCTGCGAGGTCACGGTTGACAGCTTAACGCTGTTAAGTGCAGGCTGTCGGCAACGGCTACTTAACAACGTTAAGGAGGTTGCCGTGACTTCTCGCGGCATGCACACGGACGTCCTGGTCATCGGCGCCGGCCCCACCGGACTCGCCCTGGCGGTGGACCTCGCCCGGCACGGCGTCACCGCCTTGCCGGCCGAGCGAGGCACGGAACTCTTCCCCGGCTCGCGCGGCAAGGGCCTGCAGCCGCGCACGCTGGAGGTGCTCGACGACCTCGGCGTGCTCGACCGGGTCCGCGCGCTGGCCGGCCCCTACCCGCCCACCCTGTTCTGGCAGGACGGAGAACCGCAGGGCGAGCAGTCGATGTACGACCCGACCGAGCCCTCCGAGGCCGAGCCGTACACCGAGACGCTGATGCTGCCCCAGTGGCGCACCCAGCAGGTGCTGTACGGGCGGCTGCGCGAGCTGGGCGGCGAGGTCGCGTTCGGGCGCGAGCTGGTCGGCCTGGCGCAGGACGAGGAGGGCGTGACCGCCGAGTTCGCCACCGGCGGCCCGGTCCGGGCGCGGTACCTCGTCGCGGCGGACGGCGGGCGCTCGACGGTGCGGCGGCTGCTCGGCATCGGGATGACCGGCGAGACCGTCGACCCCGCCCCGATGCTGGTCGCGGACGTCCGGGTCGACGGGCTGGGCCGCGACCACTGGCACGTGTTCCCGGCCGAGGAGGGACTGCTGGCGATCTGCCCGCTCGGCGGCACCGAGGACTTCCAGCTGGTCGCCGGGTTCCCCGAGGGGACGGTCGTCGACCACACCCTCGACGGGCTGCGCGAGCTGGTCGCGGCCCGCTCCCACCTGACCGCCGAGCAGGTCACCGAACTGCGCTGGATCTCCGAGTTCCGCCCGCGCGCGGCGCTCGCCGACCGCTTCCGCGCAGGCCGGGTGTTCCTCGCGGGCGACGCCGCCCACGTCCACTCGCCGGCCGGCGGGCAGGGGCTGAACACCAGCGTCCAGGACGCCTACAACCTGGGCTGGAAGCTGGCCGCGGTGCTGGCCGGCCGAGCGGGCGGGGAACTGCTGGACACCTACCAGGAGGAACGCCGCGCCAACGCGGCGCAGATGTTGGCGCTGTCCACCCGGGTGCACCGCGGCGAGCAGCGCCGCGGCCGGGCGACCCAGCAACTCGGCGTCGGCTACCGGGAGTCCGCGCTCTCCGTGGAGACCCGACCGGACCTCCCGGCGGACGCGCTGCGGGCCGGCGACCGCGCGCCGGACGGCCGTCGGGGCGGAACCCGGCTTTTCGACGCCTTCCGCGGGCCGCACTGGACGCTGCTCACCGTCGGCACGGACGCCCCGCTGCCCGCCCTCACCGCCCCGGTGGTCCGCATCCCGGCCTACGAGGCGTACGGCACCGGCGTGTTCCTGGTCCGGCCGGACGGGTACGTCGGCTGGGCCGGCGCGACGGCGGACGGCCTCGCGGCCTACGCGGGCCGACAGGGACTGCTCGCCCCCTGAGCGGGCGCCCGGCCGGGGGCGGACCGGGCGGCCATCAGGGCTGCCGGGTACGGCAGTCGCTCAGTCCGGCGGCTCGTGCCGGCCCGGGTCGTGGGCCGGTTCGGTGATCTCGAACTCGGGGCCGTCCCGGGGCCCCTTCTCCTCCTCGTGCGCGGGCGGTGGCGAGCCCTCGCCGGTCATCCGGGACTCGGGGGTCTCGACCGGAACCGGAGGGTCCCGCGGGACGGGTGCGTGCTGGTCGCTCATGGCGTCCGCCTCCTCGCGTCGACGGGAGTCCCACAGCGGGCCCGGTGCGGCGTCTGCCCGGGCCGCGGGCTTCCATGCGCCGGGCCCGCCGACCCACCGGTCCGGTCCGGCGGCTCCTCTACGCGCCGGACTCGGCGGCGGTCCTCAGATCGTGCAGCCAGCCCTCGTCGAGGCCCTGGCGGAGGATCTCGGTGGCGGCGGGGACGTTAGCGTCGACCTGGGGGCCGGTGTGGGTCTCCTCGGTGCGCACCAGGACACTGCCGGGCAGCTCGGTGAAGTTCCACACGTGCACGCCGTCGATCCGCAGCCCGGTCGCGACGCCGGGCCGGTCCAGCGGAGGCGGGAGCCCGGCCGCAGCTGCCGGACGGTGGAGGTGATCTCCAGGGCGGGGGGGCATGAGCGGCCCCGCGCTCTACCGCTACTTCGCCGGCCGTGACGAGCTGATCACCGAACGCGTCCGGGACGCGCACCGCAGCCTCGCCGACACCCTCGGCACGGCCGCCGCCGAGGGCGCCGACCTGGCCGGGCTCCCCCACGCCCTGCGCGGCTGGGCCCTGGCCGATCCCCAGCGGTACTTCCTGGTCTACGGCACCCCCGTGCCCGGCTACCACGCGCCCGAGGACACCACCGCGATCGCCGACGAGGTGATGCGGACGCTGGTCGACGCCTGCGCTGCGCTCGCCCCGACCGGGCCGCGGGCCCCGGACGTCCAGGATGCGGCGTTCACCACCCACCTGCCGGGCCACCGGGACTGGGCCGGCGAGGAACCGGCGCCGCCCGAGGTGCTGCACCGCTTCCCGGTCTTCTGGACCCGCCTGCACGGGGTGCTGTCACTGGAGTTCGCCGGGCACTTCACCGGCACGGGCTTCCGCCTCGCGCTGCTCTTCGAAGCCGAACTGGACGGCCTGCTGGCGCCTGGGTTCTGACGGCCGCCGCGGGTCCGGCCGGGCCGCTCGCCGGCGCCGGGCAGGGGCGGCGCCGTCAGGCCTGCCCGGGGTGCGGCTGCGGAGGCGGTGCCGGATCGGGGTCCGGAATCGGCTCCGGCGGCGGGAAGGGCGGGATCGGCGGCGGCGCCGGATCGGGCCCGCCCGGCCCCGGCGTCGGGTCGGGGCCGGGTATCGGCCGGGTGTCCGGATCGGGGGGCATCGGGACGGTCATCGGGGCACCTCCTCGGGTGGCACGCGCCGCTCAGCGGCCGAGCGCGCGGGCCGGCCGGCGCTTGTTCGTCTTCGAGCGGCGTTCGGGTCGTCGCGCAGCCGCGTGTACCCGCCGCAGCCGTCGCGAATCCGACCGAGGCCCTCCGGAGGCCCGGCCGGGGACCGCCGACCGGCCCGCCCCGCGGCCGCCGAGGTCGGCACGCGCGGGGCGACGGGGCGTGTACGGCCGGTCGTGCTCCGGTTCGGACGGGTGTGCCGGGTGTGGCGCGTTCGCCGCACCGTCACTCCGGGTAGTGGAAGGGCTGCACGATGGTGACGGAGGGGGTGGGGTCAGGGAGTCGCGATGACGGAACACGAGCAGCTCGGCGCGCCCGCCGGCCCGGAAGGACACCCCACCCGGCCCGAACGGGTGCCGCCTCAGGCCCCCGCGCCCGGACGGCGCGAGCCGGGAGCCCGTCCGGGCCCCGAGGGTGACACCGCCGCGGCACCCTGGCCCGACATGATGCTGCCGCTGCTGCGCACCCCGACGGCCGACCGGCGGCCCGCGCCGGAGGGCGCCGGCGCGGATCCGCCGGCGGGTGTCGAGCCGGCTCAGGTGCTGGACCTCGCGCTGCTGGTCGGCGAGCTGCTGCTGGCCAGCGGCGAGGCGGCGGAAGACGTCGAGGCCGCCATGCTGGCCGTCGCCCACGCCTACCGGCTCCACCCGTGCGACCCGCAGGTCACCTTCACCCGGGTGGCGATCTCGTACCAGCCCGGGCCGTCGGAGCCCTCGCTGACGGCCGAGTGCTCCGTCCGCCGCCCGTCCGTCGACTACGCGCGGCTGGCCGCCGTGTTCCGGCTGGTCACCGGGATCGCCGTGGGAGGGATGACCGTCCCCGAGGCGCACCGACAGCTGCTGGCGGCCCGCCGGAACAGCCGCCGCTACTCCGGGCGGCTGTTCGTGCTCTCCTGCGGGGGGATGGCCGGGGCCGCCACCCTGCTGATCGGCGGCCGGGCCGACGCCCGGGCCTGGCTGGTGTTCGCCAGCGCCGTCGTCGCCGCGCTGACGGGCGAGCGGTGCTCGGCGCTGGTGGCACGCCACGACCTCCCGGCGTTCTACCAGTTCGTGGTGGCGGCGGTGCCCGCCGCCGTGATCGGCATCCTGCTCTCGTTCAACGGGCTGCACCTGCGCGGTTCGGTGGTGATCACCGGAGGGCTGTACGCGCTGCTGCCCGGGTGGCCCATGGTGGCCGCGGCCCAGGACGGCCTGGCGGGCTTCTACCTCACCGCCGCCGCCCGGCTGCTCGAGGCGCTGTACCTGATGGCCGGCGTGGTCATCGGGGTGATGACGGTGCTCTACGTCGGCGTCAACAACGGCGCCGACCTCGCCGCCCAGGACGTCCCGCCCGGGGCGGTGAACCCGCCGCTGCAGCTCGCCGCCGCGGTGCTGCTCACCCTGGCGTTCGCCGTCCTGCTGAACACCGAGCCGGCCACGCTGCCGGCGGTCCTGCTGAACAGCGCGGCCGGCTGGACCACGTACGGGGTGCTGGTGAACGCGGGCGGCCAGCCGATCCTGGCCACCGGCCTGGCCGCCGGGCTGGTGGGCCTCTCCGGCCAGCTCATGGCGCGCTGCCGGGGCAGCTCGGCGCTGCCGCACATCACCGCGGCACTGGGCCCGCTGTTGCCGGGCTCGGTGCTGTACTTCGGGATGCTCTCCTTCGTCCGGGGCGAGCCCGAGGCCGGGCTGAGCCTCATCGGCCGGGCCGGTGCGATGGCGATGGCCCTCGCCATCGGCGTCAACCTGGGCCGCGAGCTGGCCCGGCTCTTCCTGCCCGCACCCCGGGTGGCCGCGCCGCCCCGCCGCCGGGGCGGCCGCCACCGGCGCTGAGGGGAGTGGCCGCTCGGTTTGCCCGAGCCGTACCGCGGTACACGCGTGTGTGGAGACGGGCCGGGCGAGACCGGTCCGGTTCCCGGGGACGGCCCGACCGGATCGAGCCGACGAGGACCGCCCCCGTCACCAGCCACTCGTCAACCCGGGAGACCCTCGTGATTATCCTCGGCGTCATCCTGCTTATCGTCGGTTTCGTCACCGGCATCTCGATCCTCTGGACGATCGGCATCGTGCTGGTCGCCATCGGTCTGATCCTGTGGGTCGCCGGGGCGCTCGGACACGCCGTCGGTGGCCGCCGCCACTACTACTGACCGGGGCTGACCGCTGTTCAGCGCCGGGTGCCGTTCAGGGCCGTGAGCCCCGGGTTCCGCCCCTCTCAGGGGCGGTCCTCGTGCAGTCCGCAGAGCCAGGCCAGTGCCCGGTGGACGCCGAGCACGTAGCTGTGGTCCGAGCCCTGGGCGCGGACCCGGTGGAGGTGCACGGCGGCGGCCTGGCACTCGGCCAGCAGCTGGGCGTGGCACGGGCCGGTGGCGCCGTCGGTGGCCGCGGCCGTGGCGGCGGCGGTGACCGGCGCCGCGATCTGGGCGCCGGCGGCCCACCGGTAGGCGCCGAGCACGCCGTGCTCGAAGCCGCTCCAGGGCCGGGGCCGCCGGTTGACCTTGTCGATCGCGGCGAACACCTCGTCCACCGGGCGCACTCCCACGGGCGGGACCGTCTCGTCACTGGTCATGTCGGCAACCTACGTCCGGCCGCCGGTACCCGCCCCCGGGGAGGACGGCCCGGTGCGGCGCCGCCGTCGCGCGCCACCCGAGCGGCCGAGGGGGAGGCACGCACCGCCGCCGGGCCGCGGGCCCGGGAAGGGTAGGCTGACCAGGGCGTGTCCGGCCGGAGAGGTGGCCGGGCCGGAGGAACGGTGCGGGCCCGCGGCCTGCTGGTGGAGACCCCTGATGACTCGTCGTTTTGACTGCTCGAACCCGTCCGAGCGCGCGGCCGGGCTGCGCGAGGCCGTGGCCGCGGTGCGCCGCGGTGAGCTCGTGGTGCTGCCCACGGACACCGTGTACGGAGTCGGCGCTGACGCCTTCGCACCGGAGGCGGTCGACCGCCTGCTGCGGGCCAAGGGCCGGGGGCGGAACATGCCCTCGCCGGTGCTGGTCGGCTCCCCGGAGGCGCTGGACGGGCTGGTCGAGGTGACGGAGCGCGCGCGGGAGCTGGTCAAGGAGTTCTGGCCGGGCGGGCTGACGGTGGTCGCCCGCCACCTGGCGTCGGTCGAGCTGGACCTCGGCGAGACCGGCGGGACGGTCGCCGTGCGGATGCCCGCGCACCCGGTCGCCATCGAACTGCTCGAAGCCACCGGGCCGTTGGCCGTCTCCAGCGCGAACCTGACCGGGCAGGACTCGCCGCAGGACTGCGACGCCGCCCAGGGCATGCTCGGCGACTCGGTGGCCGTCTACCTCGACGGGGGCCGGACCGCGGCCGCCGTGCCCTCCTCGATCGTGGACATCACCGGCGAGGTGCCGGTCCTGCTGCGGGCGGGTGCGATCGGCGCCGAGCGCCTGCGCGAGGTGGTCCCCGCCCTGCGGGAGCGCTGAGCCCGGCGCGTCCCCGGGGACGGCGGCGCCACCCGGTCGAAGGTACCGCGTGGCGCCCCGGCCGCCGGGGCCGCCGCCGCTAGGGTCGGCGATGGCGTGCGAGGGCGGGCCCTCCGCCGTTCCGGGGAGGGGGTCGGCGCCGCGACCGGGGGCGTCACCGGCTCCGTAGCGGAGGTTCCATGAGCGCTTCGTCCACTGCGCCGCCCCGTGCGCAGGATCGCACCCGGGCCCGGGTCCGGCAGGGCAGCACGCTGTTGCGCTGGCTGTTCACCACGGATCACAAGGTCATCGGGAACCTCTACCTGGTGACGGCCTTCGGCTTCTTCCTGGTCGGGGGCGTGCTCGCGCTGCTGATGCGGGCCCAGCTGATGGGGCCGGACACCGGGCTGCTGTCGAACGAGCAGTACAACCAGCTGTTCACCATGCACGGCACGATCATGCTGCTGCTGTTCGCCACCCCGACCTTCGCCGGGTTCGCCAACGCGATCATGCCCCTGCAGATCGGCTCGCCGGACGTCGCCTTCCCCCGGCTGAACGCCTTCACCTACTGGGCCTTCCTGCTGGGCGGGCTGATGGTGCTGAGCGGCTTCCTCACCACCCAGGGCGCGGCCTCCTTCGGCTGGTTCGCGTACGCGCCGCTGAACGGTCCGCTGTTCTCGCCCGGGGCGGGCGGTGACCTGTGGGCGTTCGGACTGGTGGTGGCCGGCCTCGGCACCATCCTGGGCTCGGTCAACTTCATCACCACCATCACCTGCCTGCGGGCGCCGGGCATGACGCTGTTCCGGATGCCGATCTTCACCTGGAACGTGCTGTTCACCTCCGTCATGGTGCTGCTGGCCTTCCCGGTGCTGACCGCCGCGCTGCTCTGCCTGGAGGCGGACCGCAAGTTCGGCGCCCACGCCTTCGACGCGGCGAACGGCGGGGCGCTGCTGTGGCAGCACCTGTTCTGGTTCTTCGGCCACCCGGAGGTGTACATCGTCGCGATCCCGTTCTTCGGCATCGTCACCGAGATCATCCCGGTGTTCAGCCGCAAGCCGGTGTTCGGCTACTACGGGATGATCGGCGCGACCATCGCCATCACCGCGCTGTCCATGTCGGTGTGGGCGCACCACATGTTCGCCACCGGCCAGGTGCTGCTGCCGTTCTTCTCGATGATGTCCTTCCTGATCGCGGTGCCCACCGGGGTGAAGTTCTTCAACTGGGTGGGGACGATGTGGAACGGCTCGCTGTCCTTCGAGACCCCGATGCTCTGGTCGATCGGTTTCATGGTGACCTTCCTGTTCGGCGGGCTGAGCGGGGTGCTGCTGGCCGCGCCGCCGATCGACTTCCACGTCACCGACAGCTACTTCGTGGTGGCCCACCTGCACTACGTGCTGTTCGGCACGGTCGTCTTCGCCACCTTCGGGGGCTTCTACTTCTGGTGGCCGAAGATCACCGGGAAGCTGCTTGACGAGAGGCTGGGCAAGATCCACTTCTGGATCCTGTTCACGGGGTTCCAGACCACCTTCCTGGTGATGCACTGGCTCGGCGCCCAGGGGATGCCGCGCCGCTACGCGAGCTACCTGCCGGTGGACGACTTCACCGCGCTGAACGTCTGCGCCTCGATCGGCTCGTTCCTGCTCGGGGTCTCCAACCTGCCGTTCTTCTACAACGTCTGGCGGACCACCAGGTACGGCGAGAAGGTCGCCGAGGACGACCCGTGGGGCTGGGGCCGGTCGCTGGAGTGGGCCACCTCCTGCCCACCGCCGTCGCACAACTTCCACGCGCTGCCCCGGATCCGCTCCGAGTCGCCGGCCTTCGACCTGCACCATCCGGAGGTGCCGCCGGAGGAGGCCCCGGGCGGCGGCTCCGGCGTGCCGCAGGGCCGCAGCGGCGAGCGGGGGAGCGGACGGTGAAGGCGGAGGGGTGGCTGTTCACCGTCATGACGGTGTTCTTCGCGGTGACCGGACTGGTCTACGGCTTCTGGGCCCGGGAGCCGGCCGGCAAGGCGATCCTGACGGTGGCGTTCCTGATGTCCGGCCTGGTCGCGCTGTTCTGGTTCGTCCAGCACCAGCGGCTGGGCGGCGGCCGGGCGCAGGACCGCAAGGAGGCCGAGATCGCGGAGACCGCCGGGCCGGTGGGGTTCTTCCCGGCCCGCAGCGGTTACCCGGTGCTCGCGGCGGTCGGCGTGACGGTCTTCGCCCTGGGGCTGGTCTTCGCCCGGTGGCTGATCGTCGTCGGCGCCCTGGTGCTCGCGCTCGCCGTCGCCGGCTTCATCTTCCAGTACCGCGACCACGGCGCGGGCTGAGCCGGCGCAGCAGCCGTCGCAACGGGCCGCCCGGGGCGGGCCCGGGCGCGCGGACGGCCGGGGGAGCGGGGTGGGCCGGGGCGGTGAGGACGGCCGTCATCCGCTCCGACTCCAGCTCCGTGGAGGGGAGTTCGACCCGGTCGCGGTGGAACCAGGAGCTCGCCGCGGCCCGTACCCGCTGGTGCCGCGGCGCCCCCTCGGCGGCGGTGACCGGCTCCTCCGCGGCGCGCGCCAGCAGCACGTACCGCTCGGCTTCGGGCACCGGGCGGTGGTGGCCGGAGAAGCCTCCGTCGGGCGACTGGTCGATCCGGCCGGTCTCGTCGCCGTCCAGCAGCCGGGCGCGGTCCCTGGCCTGCAGGGCCAGGCAGAGGCGCCGGGTGAGCAGGAAGACCACCGGCGGCAGTACGATCAGCGCCGTGCGCAGCGCCACGGTGAGCGCGTTGACGGAGACCTCGAAGGCGTACGCGATCACGTCGTTGCCGCCGGCGACCAGCAGCACCGCGTAGAAGGTGGTCCCGGCGGTGCCCAGCGCGGTGCGGGTGGGCCGGTTGCGCGGGCGGTCGCACAGGTGGTGCTCGCCGGTGTCGGCGTCGAGCCACCGCTCGACGAAGGGGTAGGCGTACAGCGTCGCGAACAGCAGGGCGGGCACCACCACGGCGGGCAGGAAGACGTTCCAGGACACGGTGTGCCCGAGCACCCTGGTCTCCGCGGCCGGCATCAGCCGCAGCGCCCCCTCGATGAAGCCGATGTACCAGTCCGGCTGCGCACCCGTCCCGACCACGTCGGGGCGGTAGGAGCCGTACCGCCAGATCGGGTTGATCTCGGCGAGGAAGGCCGACAGCGCCATCACACCGCCCACCGCGAACATCAGGCCCACCGTACGGGTGAGGAACTGGGGGAAGAACGGCATCCCCACCACGTTGCGGTTGGTGCGGCCGGGGGCGGCCCAGTGGGTGTGCTTCAGCACCACCACCAGTGTCAGGTGCGCCCCGACGAGGGCCAGGAGCAGGCCGGGGACCAGCAGGACGTGCACGGTGAACAGCCGGGGGATGATCTCGGCCCCGGGGAACTGGCCGCCGAACGCGAACAGGGTGAGGTAGCTGCCGACCAGCGGCACCGAGAGCAGCACGCCCTCGGCGATCCGCAGGCCGGTGCCGGAGAGGGTGTCGTCGGGCAGCGAGTAGCCGGAGAACCCCTCCAGCAGCGCGAGGCTGAACAGTGTCACCCCGATCACCCAGTTGAGCTCGCGCGGGCGGCGGAACGCCCCGGTGAAGAACACCCGCAGCAGGTGCATCCCGATCGCCGAGGTGAACAGCAGCGCCGACCAGTGGTGGACCTGGCGGATCAGCAGTCCGCCCCGCACCTCGAAGCTGATCCGCAGGGTGGACGCGTACGCCTCGGACACCCGTACGCCGCTGAGCGGCAGGTAGGCGCCCTGGTAGACCACCTCGTTCATGCTCGGCCGGAAGAAGAGCGTCAGGTAGACGCCGGTCAGCAGCAGCACCACGAAGCTGTACAGCGCGAGCTCGCCGAGCAGGAAGGACCAGTGGTCCGGGAAGATCTTGCGCAGCAGCTCGCGGCCCGCCTCCGTGACCGGCAGCCGCCCGTCCAGGCGGGCGGTGAGGCGCTCGCCGGTGGACGGCTCGCGCCCGTCCGAAGCCCTGGTTTCGTCCACGGCAGGAACCTAGTGGGCCGCGCGGCGCACGGGGCGGCCGAGTGCTGCGGTTGCCGCGCCGGGCGTCGGCAGAGCACTCCAACGGCGGAACGGGCGCGGTCGTCCGGGCGGTGCGGGCGCGCGGTGCGGGCCGGTCCGGGCGGTCAGTCCGCCGCGAGCAGCCGGGCGAGCGCGGCTTCCACGTCGAGGTGCTCGGACTCCTCGCCGGCCGGCACCAGCAGGAAGGAGTCCGAGAGGAAGGCGCTGACCTCCCCCTCCGGCGCGCTGAGCACGGCCTGCGCGCCGTCGGGCCCCCTCAGGGTGATCAGGACCTCGCCCTCGTGCCCCGGGCTCACCCGGACGTCGCCGCTCCCGACCGGGGCGTGCCGGCCCTCGTTCAACAGCTCGCGGCTGAAGTACCAGCACACCTGGGCCTCGACCGGCACGCACGCGCAGGGCGTCAGCGGGAACGCCAGGCAGGCCGCGTACGGCAGGCTCGGGTCGAACCGCAGCTCCGCGACGACCGGGACGTCGGGCAGCGGACTGTCGGGGAAGGTGATGGGCATCGGGTGGACGGGCATCTGCATCGAACGACCCTCCTGTGGCCGTGAGGCCGGCCCCGGGCGGGCCGGCGACCCGGTCCGGCGCCTACCCGGTGTGCCGCGGCGCAGTCGACGGGCACCGAACTTCCACAACTCGCCCGTGCGCGTGGCCGTCCGGCCGGTACGGCCAAGGAGTGAAGGAGTGACGCGGGCCGGTCCGCCGGGGCATCATCGCGGGATGACGACGATCAGGACCCGGCGGGGGCGCCTCGGCATACCGGCACTGGCGGCGCTCGCCGTGCCGGCTGCGGGGTGATGATCCCCGACTCCACCCGGGTGGAGGCCTTCAACGGCTACCCGGACCACCGCGGCTGCGACGAGCCGCAGGGCGGCCACTGACACCACAGCCCTTACGGCGAGCGGAAGTTGACGACGGGCGGCGGAGGCGGTCCGCGTGAGAGGACAGGAGTCGGCAGGGTGCGACCGAGGGACGTCATCGACTGCGGGGCCTTCGCGCTGCGGCGCTGGCAGGGGCAACGGGACTTCACGGCGGCCCGCACGCTGATCGAGGAGTCCCTGGACCACCTGCGCCCCTGGGAGTCGTGGGTGGCCGGGCACGACGAGGAGCACACCCGGGCCCTGCTCGCCAGGTGCGACACCTGGTGGGCGAGCGGCGAGGTGTACACCTACGCCATCACCGAGGACGGCACCCCGGTCGGCATGTGCCAGACCGTCCGCGCGGACCAGCCCGGCGTCCGGCGCGTCGGCTACTGGCTGCACCCGGCCGCCACCGGCCGGGGCCTCGCCACCCGGGCGGTGGCCGCGCTGGCCGAGGAGATGTTCGCCCTGCCGGACGTGGCGTACCTGGAGGTCGTACACGACCGGGCCAACACCGCCAGCGCCGCCGTCCCGCGCCGCCTGGGCTTCACCGAACTCCGGCAGGAGCCGGCGGCACCGCCCGTTGCCCCGGCCGGCAGCGGGACCGCCGTGGTCTGGCGGCTGGACCGCCCGGGGCGCGCCGCCGGCTGACCGGCCCCGCGCAGCGCCGGGGAAGCGGGACGGGGTAGCCGACGCGGACCCCCGCCGCAATGACGACCTCCGACAAGCGCGGGCGGCATCTTCGTGACGGCAGGGCAGCGGCGGCGCCCGCCGGCGCGGATAGGCTCCGGACGACCGACACCATGATCACGATCTCCGGATCGGAGAGGGCGCCAAGCGCGTGAGCAACCAGCAGATCACCCCCAAGCAGCGGGGGCTACCTGATCGTCAACTCCCACCCGGCCGGCAGCGAAGCCACCGTCGACCGCCAGTGGCGGCGCATCGAGCCCGCGGCGCCGGCCGGCCGGGCCCCGGTCGCCCTGGTCCTCGGCGCCAGCGCCGGCTACGGCCAGGCGATCCTGCTCGCCGGGCTGCGCCGCCAGGGCATCCGCGGCATCGGCGTCGCCTACGAGGCCGCCGCCACCGAGCGGCGCACCGCCACCGCGGGCTGGTACCGCACCGCCGCGACCTCCGCCCTGGTCGAACGCCACGGGGGCGACTTCACCTTCGTCAACGCCGACGCCTACGCCGACGCCACCCGTGCCGAGGTGATCAAGCTCCTCACCGAGCGCTACGGCCCGGTCGACTACCTCGTCTACTCGCTCGCCTCGCCCCGGCGCACCGACCCGGCCACCGGCGAGGTCCACCACTCGGTGCTCAAGGCGATCGGCGCCCCGTACACCTCGCCGTCCCTGCTCTTCGAGGACGGAGCCCCGCGGATCGGCACCGTCGCCCTCGCCCCGGCCGACGACGCCGAGCGGGCGGCGACCGTCAAGGTGATGGGCGGCGAGGACTGGCAGCTGTGGGTGCGGGCCCTGGCCGAGGCGGACCTGCTCGGCCCCGACTTCACCACCGTGGCGCTGTCCTACGTCGGCTCCGAGCTCACCGCGCCGGTCTACCGGCAGGGCACGATCGGCGCCGCCAAGGAGCACCTGGAGGCCACCGCCGGGCAGCTGCGGACCGGGCTGCTCGCCGACCGGGGCCGGGCGTTCACCGTCGTCGCCGGCGCGGCCGTCACCCAGGCGTCCACCGCCATCCCCTCCATCGCCCTCTACACCTCGCTGCTGCGCAACGTCCTCGGCGAGGACGGCTGGCGCACCACCGACGACCAGGCCGTGGACCTCTGGGAGCAGCTGACCGGCGCGAAGGAGCTCACCCTGGACGAGCAGGGCCGCATCCGCCTGGACGGCTGGGAGCTCGACGCCGCCGTGCAGGAGCGGGTGCGGGAGCTGTGGGCCGACCCGGCGGCCGCGCTGGCCGCCGACCCGACCGGATCGGCCTGGTTCTACAACCAGTTCCGGCAGCTCTACGGTTGGGACGTCCCCGGCGTCGACTACACCGCCGGGGTCGAGACCTCGGTGCCCTGGCCCGAGTAACGCGAAGCGGCCCGCCGCCCCGCCCGGTCGGCGGGCGCACCGCCCCCCGGCCCGGGCCCTCGGGCCGGGGGCGGACAGCCGGCGCTCAGGCCGGTTCGGGCGCCCCGACCGGTTCCGGCGTCCGGACCGGTTCGGGCGGCCACGGGCCGTGCTCCGCCACCTGGGCGCGCAGCCCGCGCAACGCCCGGGCGGAGGCGATCCCCACCGCTCCGCTGACCAGGCCGTCCCGGACGCAGACGGCGGCGAAGCGGTGTTCCGCCAGGCTGCCGTCGACCACCTCGAAGTGCTCGGCGCCGCCGGGCCGGCCGAACACCTGGACCCGCAGCCCGTACTGGTCGGTCCACAGGTACGGGACCGGCCGGTAGGCCTGGCGGGCGCCGTCCGGGCCGGCCAGCAGGTTCCGGGCCGCGTGCACGGCCTGCTCGGAGGCGTTGGTGCGCTGTTCGACGCGCCGGCGCCGGCCGGTGCGCGGGTCGGGCCAGGAGGCGGCGTCCCCGGCCGCCCAGACGCCGGGGCCGGCGGCGCAGTAGGCGTCGCAGACCACGCCGTCGTCCAGCGGGACGCCGCTGCCGGCCAGCCACTCGGTGGCCGGTTCGGACCCGACGGCCATCAGCACGGCGTCGGCCGCCAGTTCGGAGCCGTCGGCCAGCCGGACGCCCGCGGCCCGGCCGCGTCGTTCGAGCAGTGCGGTGGCCACGCCCCGGTGGAGCCGCACCCCGTGCTCGCGGTGCAGGTCGGCCAGCAGCGCGGCCGTCTCGGTGCCCAGGACGGCGGCCAGCGGCGTGGCGGTGGAGGTCAGCCAGGTGACCTCGGCGCCGAGACCGACGGCGGTGGCCGCCGCCTCGGCGCCGAGCAGCCCGCCGCCGACCACCAACAGCCGTACGCCCGGGCGCAGTTCCTCGCGCAGGGCGAGGGCGTCGGCGAGGGTGCGCAGCACGTGCGCCCCGGGCCGCGGCGCGTCGGCGCCGGGCAGCCGGCGCGGGCGGACCCCGGTGGCCAGGATGACGGCGTCGCAGCGCACCGTCCGGCCGTCGGAGAGCCGTACGGTCCGTTCCCGCCGGTCCAGCCGCTCGGCCCTGGCCCCGAGGCGCAGGTCGAGCCTCAGCTCGTCCAGCGCCTCGGGGCCGCGCAGGGCCAGGCGCTCGGGCTGCCACTCGCCGCCGAGCACGTGCTTGGACAACGGCGGCCGGTCGTACGGCGGTTCGGGCTCGGCCCCGATCAGGGTGAGGCGGCCGTCGTAGCCGGACCGGCGCAGCGCCTCGGCGGCGTGCAGCCCGGCCGCGCCCGCGCCGACCACGGCCACCTCCCGCAGTGCGGTCACACCTGCTCCAGCTGGATCGCCGCGGCCGGGCAGACCGCGGCGGCGTCCCGGACGGCCTGGTGGAGCCCGGCGGGCGGCCGGGCGTCGAGCAGGACGACGATGCCGTCCTCGTCGCGCTGGTCGAAGACGTCGGGGGCGGCGAGCACGCAGCTCCCGGCGCCGCAGCACTTTTCCTGGTCGATCCGGACGAGCATGGTCTTCCCTTCGGAACGGGTGCCCCGGTTGCGGTGGACTCCGCGGCGGGGCAGGTGGGTCGGTGCGGTCGTGGCGGCTCCCCGGGGGAGCCCGGTCACCAGGAGACGGGCAGTTCGTGGAGGCCGTAGACGAGCATCTCGCCGCGGAAGGGGACCTCCTCGAACGGTACGGCCAGGCGCAGTTCGGGCAGCCGCCGCAGGACGCTGGTCAGCGCGATCTGCAGCTCCAGCCGGGCCAGCGGCTGTCCCAGGCACTGGTGGACGCCGAAGCCGAAGGCCAGGTGGCGGCGCGCGTCGCGGGTGAGGTCGAGCTCGTCTCCGCCCGGGAACTCCCGCTCGTCCCGGTTGGCGGTGTTGACCATGCAGATCACGCCCTCGCCCGCCGTGATCCGCACGCCGGCCACGTCGACGTCCTCGGTGGCGACCCGGGTCAGGCCGGAGTGCACGATGCTCAGGTAGCGCAGCAGTTCCTCGACCGCGCCGGGCACGGACTCGGGGTGCTTGCGCAGGTGGTCGAGCTGGTCGGGGTTGCGCAGCAGGGCGAGCACGGAGAGCGAGGTCATGTTCGCCGTCGTCTCGTGTCCGGCGACGAGCAGCAGCCGGCCCATGCCGGCGATCTCCTCGGTGCTCAGCTCGCCGCGCTCCACCAGGCGGCTGAGGATGCTGTCGTCGGGCCGGGCGCGCTTGGCCTCGGTGAGCTCGACCAGGTAGGCGCCCAGCTCGGCCTGAGCGGTGGAGACCTCCTCGGCGGTGGAGGCGCGGCGCAGCAGGACGCGGCTGCAGCCCTGGAAGAAGTCGTGGTCCTGGTAGGGGACGCCGAGCAGCAGGCAGATGACCAGCGAGGGCAGCGGCAGCGCGAACTCCCGGACCAGGTCGGCGCTGGTGCGTCCGTCGGTCATCCGGTCCAGCAGCTCGTCGGCGATCCGCTGGATCTCGGGGCGCAGCGCCTCGACCTTCCTGACCATGAACTCGCCGGTCAGCATCCGGCGGAAGTGGGCGTGCTCGGGGTCGTCCATCCGGATGATGGTGGGCCGGCCGGTGTTCAGCTGCCGGGCGCCTTCGCTGACGAAGGGGAAGCCGGGGCGGGTGGAGTCGGCGCTGAACCGGGGGTCGGAGAGGACCGCCTTGATGTCCTCGTGGCGCGTGACCAGCCAGCTGGTGGAGCCGTCCCACAGGGTGACGCGGCTGACCGGCTCCTCCCGACGGGCCTCGTCGTAGGCGGGCGGCGGGGCGAACGGGCAGGCGCCGCGGGCGGCGGGGTGGGTGAACCGCGGCGTCTTCTCGGCGGTGGCCATCGGTGAATCCCCTTCCGGGAGTTGAGTCGGGTCCATATTTACGTGCCCAAAGCAACTAACTGAACGTCACGCTAACTCGCGTTCCGTGGTGGCGAAAGGGGCGCGCGGACGCCGGCCGAAACTGTCCGAAATCCGGCCGTGGCTCCCCGTTGCTGCCACGGCCGTCCCGGATCGCTAAGGTTCCCCCATGTCGGACGAAGAAGACGCCGAGGACGGTCGGACCGCCGCCACCGAACCGGGGGGCCTGGACGGACTGGAGGACGTCCTGGACACCCTGGCCTACCTGCTGACGCGCTCACAGGAGCACGAGCGCCGGATGGCGAGAGCCGGTGTCACGGCCGCGCGCTCGGACGTCTACCTGCTGCGCGCGCTCGTCGAGACCGACGGGCCCAGCCGGGTGAGCGACCTCGCCGCCCGGCTGATGGTCAAGTCCTCCCACGTCACCAGGCAGATCGACCGCCTCCAGGGGCAGCGGCTGGTGGAGCGCACCCAGGACACCCAGGACCGACGGGCCCGCAGGGTGGCGATCACGGCCGACGGACGGGAACTGATCGACCGTCTGAAACAGGCCAACCTCGCCTCCCTGGGCAACGTGCTGGACGGGGTCCCCGAGCCGGACGTCGCCGCCACCGTCAGGGTGCTGCGCCACCTGATCGACCGGTACGTGCACCGGGTGCGCATCGGCCTCACCGAGGACGACCCGCTCCCGGACCGGGCGGACGCCGGCGCCCCCCGGCCGGCGGCCCGGCTCGGCACCGCCGCGTACGACGGCGGTTGAGCCGGGGGAGCACCCGGGTACGTCACCCGGCATGTCGGACGAGAAGAACCGCGCCGTGGCCGAGGCGATCCTCCCGCTGGTCGGTGGCGCCGCCAACATCCGCTCGGTCGCCCACTGCATGACCCGGTTACGGCTGGGCCTGGCGGACCGCTCCCTGGTCGACACCGAGGCGCTCCGGGCGCTGCCGGCGGTCCTGGGCACGGTCGAGGACGACACCTACCAGATCGTGCTCGGGCCCGCCGCCGTCGCCGGGGTCACCGCCCAGCTGAACCGACTCCTGGAGCGCCCCGGCGCACCGGCCGGGGCGGTCGGAGCGGTCGGAGCGGTCGGAGCGGTCGGAGCGGCCCGGGCGGGCGCACGGGAGCGACCGGGGCCCGCCCCCACCGCCGAGGAACTCGCCGCCCGCGGCGAGCGCATCCGGACACGGGCCCGGGTGCGCAACGCGACCCCGGTGAAGCTGGCGCTGCGCCGGATCGCGAACATCTTCGTCCCGCTGATCCCCGCCCTG
Source organism: Kitasatospora sp. NPDC001132 (assembly GCF_053598415.1). Classification (NCBI taxonomy): domain Bacteria; kingdom Bacillati; phylum Actinomycetota; class Actinomycetes; order Kitasatosporales; family Streptomycetaceae; genus Kitasatospora; species Kitasatospora sp. NPDC001132. The sequence goes on from NZ_JBSFKF010000011.1 coordinate 94,874, forward strand.
ATCGGATGCGGGATCGTCGCCGGCCTCTCCGGGGCCCTCGCCAACCTCGGCTGGGCGCCGGCGCTGGTCACCGCCCTCGGACCGGTCTCCGCCGGATTCATGTCCCTGATCGCCGTCTTCGTCGGCTACAACACGGCGAAGGAGTTCGGCGGCACACCCGTGCTCGGCGGAGCCGTGGCCGCCGTGATCGTCTACGCCGGGGTCGCCAAGGTGGAGGCCTTCGGCCACCACCTCACCCCCGGGCAGGGCGGCGTGGTCGGCGCGCTCGGCGCCGCGCTGCTCGCGGTGCACCTGGAGCGCTGGACCCGCCGGCTGGTGCCCGCCGCCCTGGACGTCCTGGTCACCCCCACCGTCACCGTCCTGCTCGGCGGGCTGGCCGCGCTGTTCGGTCTGATGTTCGTCGCCGGGGAGGTCTCCACCGCCATCGGCCACGGCGCCACCTGGCTGCTCGCCCACGGCGGGCTGCTCGCCGGGCTCGTGCTCGGCGGCCTCTTCCTGCCGCTGGTCATGCTCGGCCTGCACCAGGCGCTGATCCCGATCCACACCACCCTGATCCAGCAGCAGGGCTCCACCGTCCTGCTGCCGATCCTCGCCATGGCCGGTGCCGGGCAGGTCGGCTGCGCCGTGGCCGTCTACCTGAGGCTGCGCCACAACGCCTCGCTGCGGGCCACGATCAGGTCCGCGCTCCCGGCGGGCCTGCTCGGTGTCGGCGAGCCCCTGGTCTACGGCGTCACCCTGCCGCTGGGGCGCCCCTTCGTCACCGCCTGCGTCGGCGGCGCGGCCGGTGGCGCCTTCGTCGGGGTGGCCGGCCAGCTCGGCGGCGCCGTCGGCTCCACCGCCATCGGCCCCTCCGGCTGGGCCCTCTTCCCGCTGCTGGCCGGTCCGCACGGACTGCTCGCGGCCGCCGCCGTCTACGGTGGCGGGCTGCTGACCGGCTACCTGGTGGGCTTCCTGGCCACCTACTTCTTCGGCTTCACCCGCGAGACCCTCGCCGAGTACGACTCCGCCACCGGCGCGGACGGGAGCCCGGAAGCGGACCGGGCCGCCGCCGAGCGGGTCGGCGACGGCCGGGGCAGGTGAGGCCGGGGGAGCGGTGCGGGCGGTCAGGTCGCCAGGAAGCGTTCCCGGTGCACCTGCTCGGGCGGACCCCGGCCGAGGCGGCGGCGTGCAGCTCACCCCCGCCCAGCCGGTCACCCACGCGGCCTGACTCGGTCATGGAAACTCCAGGACTCGTGGTGCCGTCCGGGCGAGGCGGCGGGACGGGGCCTCGGCGCGTCCAGGACGGGGCCGCCGCTGATGGCGCATCAGGGCCGGAGGACCCCGATCCGGGGCCCGGGAACCCCGCGGCCGCGCGGCCGCCGCATCGTGTGGGCACCCGATCGGGTGCCACGGGCGCCGCGTTCAGCGGACACCGTGCGCGCGTCGCACGCGCCCGGCGAGCCGGATGATCACACTCCGAGGGCCACATTGTGCTCGAACGATGAAAGGACCGAGGTGAAGCCCAGTCAGGATCCGGTGACGACGCTCACCTGGAGACGCCGATTCGGCAGGGCGGTGGGCACCGCCCTGGCCCTGACACTCGTCCCCTTCGGAATGTCCCTCGTCTCACCGACGGCGGCGCAGGCGGCCGGCCTCCCGGGAGGCCTGGGGCCGTGCCTGGGCGCCGACTGCCCGGCGACCTTCCCGCCCGTCAACAACGGGCCCTTCGCGGGCCGTGACGCCGGCGTGAACATCTTCGTCGGCGGCGACTTCCACGTGCGCGAATCGGCCGCGGAGGCCGAGGGGCACGTGGTGACCCTCGGCGACTTCGACGTGAACAAGGCAGCCGGAGTCAGCTCCGTCTACAACATCGGCATCGTCGGCGTCGGCTCGCGCGTCCCCCCGCCGGACGGGGCCGACTTCCTCACCGCCGGGGGCAACGTCACCGTGGCCCCGGGGCAGTCGCTGCTGGCCGAGGGCGGCGTCGTCCGCTACGCGGGCACGGCCACCGGCACCATCACGGGCACGAAGATCCACGACGCCCGGGCCGTGGCCGCCTACACGCCGCTGCGCGGGGAGCTGCAGACCGCGAGCCAGTGCTACGCCGGGGTCAGCGCGCCCCGCCCCGCCACCGGAACCGCCGTCAACCAGGGGTTCCAGACCCTGTTCACCGGTGACGGCACCTCCGCACTCCAGGTCTTCAACGTCGACTTCGACCTCGTCGGGCGCGGTGGCTCCACCCAGGGCATCGCGTTCGCAGGGATCCCCGCGAACGCGACCGTGCTGGTCAACCTGGTGGGCGGCGCCCGCACCATCAACACGTACAGCGGCAGCCTCCAGGACACCGATCCCTGGAACCAGCTGCGCGAGCGCCTGCTGTGGAACTTCCCCACCGCGACGACCGTCACCCTCACGGGATCGGGGCAGTTCCAGGGCAGTGTGCTCGTCGGCAACCCGGCCAGCACCGCTTCGATGAGCCTGCCCGGTCTGAACGGACGGTTCTTCACCACCGGCACGCTGCTGCACAACTCCGGCGGCGGCATGACCGGGACCGAGTTCCACGCCTACCCCTTCGACGGCGACCTCCCGGACTGCAACCCGCCGGCCCCGACCGGCTCGACCAGCGTCACGAAGGTCGACTCCGCCACGGGCCAGACCCTGGCGGGCGCGACCTTCCAGCTGTGGCGCGAGACCAACGGCGTCGCGGGCCTGCAGACTTCGGGGACCACCCCGGACACCAAGGTGGGCGCCCCCTGCACCACCGCGAGGAACGGCCTCTGCTCCGCCGCCGACCTCCCGCTGGGCACCTATTACTGGGAGGAGACCCAGGCGCCTCCGGGCTACGACCTCCCGCAGCCCGCGGTGACGACGGTGGTCCTCGACACGGCCGGGCAGAACGTCCCGATCACCGTCAGGGACACCCTGAGCCCGGTCGAGGAGACCGGGTCCACCAGCGTGACCAAGGTGGACTCGGCGACGTCGCTGCCGCTGGCGGGGGCGACCTTCCAGCTGTGGCGCGAGACCAACGGCGTCGCGGGCCTGCAGACCACCGGGGCGACCCCGGACACCCCCGTGGGTGCTCCGTGCGTGACCCCCGCGTCGGGTGTCTGCTCCGCGACCGGCCTGCCGCTGGGCACCTACTACTGGCAGGAGACCGCGGCGCCTCCCGGGTACGACCTGCCCGAGCTCAACGTGACCACGGTCGTGCTGAACACCAACGGGCAGAACGTCCCGGTCACCGTCGCCGACACCGAGACGGCCGCCCCGACGGCGTCCACCAGCGTGACCAAGGTGGACTCGGCGACGTCGCTGCCGCTGGCGGGGGCGACCTTCCAGCTGTGGCGCGAGACCAACGGCGTCGCGGGCCTGCAGACCACCGGGGCGACCCCGGACACCGCCGTGGGCTCCCCGTGCGTGACCCCCGCGTCGGGTGTCTGCTCGGCGACCGGCCTGCCGCTGGGCACCTACTACTGGCAGGAGGTCTCGGCCCCCGACGGGTACGAGCTGCCCGACCTCAACGTGACCACCGTGGAACTGGACGCCAACGGGCAGAACGTGGCGGTCACCGTCGCCGACGCCAAGACCGTCGCTCCGACCGGTGCCACCAGCGTCACCAAGGTCGACTCCGTCACCGGACAGCCGCTCGCCGGAGCCTCCTTCCAACTGTGGCGCGAGAGCAACGGCGTGGCCGGCCTCCAGACCTCCGGGGCGAACCCGGACACGGCCGTGGGTTCGGCGTGCGTGACGCCCGCGTCGGGTGTCTGCGTCGCGGACGGCCTGCCGCTGGGCACGTACTACTGGCAGGAGACGGCGGCGCCTCCCGGCTACGACCTGCCGCAGCCCGCGGTGACGACGGTGGTGCTGGACACCGACGGGCAGAACATCCAGGTCACGGTGAAGGACGTGAAGTCGGTCGTGCCGACCGGGTCCACGTCCGTCACCAAGGTGGATTCGGCGACCTCGCGGCCGCTGGCGGGTGCGGTCTTCCAGCTGTGGCACGAGACCAACGGCGTGCCCGGTCTGCAGACCGGCGGGACGAACACGGACACCGCCGTCGGCGCTCCGTGCGTGACCCCCGCGTCGGGTGTCTGCTCGGCGACGGGCCTGGCGCTGGGTACGTACTACTGGCAGGAGACCTTCGCTCCTCCCGGCTACGAGCTGCCGCAGCCCGCGGTGACGACGGTGGTGCTCGACACGGCCCGGCCGGACGTCCAGGTCACCGTCAAGGACGCGAAGTCGTCCACCCCGCCCGGGTCCACCTCCGTCACGAAGGTGGACGCCGACACCGGGAAGCCGCTGGCGGGTGCGACCTTCCAGCTGTGGCGCGAGACCAACGGCTTCGCGGGCCTGCAGACCGACGGGACGAACCCGGACACCCCCGTGGGCGCTCCGTGCGTGACGCCCGCGTCGGGTGTCTGCTCCGCCGCCGACCTGCCGCTGGGCACGTACTACTGGCAGGAGACGCAGGCGCCTCCCGGCTACGAGCTGCCGCAGCCCGCGGTGGCCACGGTCGAGCTGACCGAGGACTGCCCCTGCGTGGAGATCACGGTCAAGGACAGCAAGGAGTGCCCGCCGCCCCCGTGCCCGCCCACCCCCTGCCCACCGGACGACGACTGGCGTGCGGTCGCGCGGTACACCCCCGTACCGGGCTTCCTCTGGGCGAAGAACGCCTGAGGTGACCAACCGGCCGGAGGAGTCGCGAGCGGCTCCTCCGGCCTCGTCGTGCCGGTCCGGTGCCACAGTGCTTCGGCAGGCGGCGCCCGGGGCCCTACGATGTCGCCATGACCGGGAGCCTTCGGATATCAGGTGCACACCATGCGCAGGAGCATCGGGACGACGAGCGGCTGGACGCCGCGGCCGGCATCCTGGCGCTGCTCGCGGACCGCACCCGGCTCGCCCTGCTCCAGCGGCTGAGCGCCGGTGAGGCGGACGTGACCACGCTCACCGAGGCGACCGGAGCCCCGCGGACGTCGGTCAGCCAGCACCTCGGCAAGCTCCGGCTGGCGGGGCTGGTCACGACCCGCAAGGACGGCCGGCGCGTCGTGTACGCGCTGCGCCACGGCCATCTGCGGAGGCTGGTCGACGAGGCGCTGAGCGTCGCCGACCACCAGATCGGCGGGCTCCCGCCGCACGACTGACCCCCGCTCGACCGATTCTCCGGCCCGTGCCCTCCGGGGTGCGGGCCGCTTCCCGGTCAACATGTGCACATGCGTGCACATGTTGACCTATCCTGGTGGTGTCGTCCTGCCGCGCCCAGTCGAGCGGGGTCCCCATGCTGTCCGTGCTGCGCAACCGCACCTATCTGCACCTGTTCGCCGCCCAGACCGTCGCCCTGGTGGGCACCGGCCTCGCCACGGTGGCGCTCGGCCTCCTGGCGTACGACCTCGCCGGAGCGGACGCCGGATCGGTGCTCGGCACCGCGTTGGCGATCAAGATGCTCGCGTACGTCGGCATCGCTCCGGTGGTCTCCGCGCTGGCCCACCGCATCCCGCGGCGGCGGCTGATGGCCGCCTCCGACCTCACCCGGGCCGCGGTGGCCCTCACCCTGCCGTTCGTCACCGAGGTGTGGCAGGTCTACGTCCTGATCTTCGTCCTGCAGTCCGCCTCGGCGGCGTTCACCCCGGCCTTCCAGTCGGTGATCCCCGAGGTGCTGCCCGCGGAGCGCGAGTACACCCGCGCCCTGTCGCTGTCCCGGCTCGCCTACGACACCGAGAGCCTGGTCAGCCCGGTGCTGGCGGCCACCCTGCTCGCCCTGATCAGCTACAACTGGCTGTTCTGGGGCACGGCGGCCGGGTTCCTCGCCTCCGCGGCGCTGGTGCTCTCCGCCGTCCTGCCGAAGCCCGTTCGCCCGGAGCCGGTGCGCCCGGAGCCGGTCCGCCGGGAACGGGCCGGTGTCCTCGCGAGGTCCGGACGCGGCACCCGGCTGTTCCTCGCCGTGCCCCGGCTGCGCGCGATGCTCGCCCTGGACCTCGCGGCGGCCGCCGCCGGGGCGATGGTGATCGTCAACACCGTCGTCTACGTCCGCGGCCAGCTCGGCCGCCCGGCCGCCGACGTCCCGATCGCGCTGGGTGCCTACGGGGCCGGGTCGATGGCCGTGGCGCTGCTGCTGCCCCGGGTGCTGGACCGGGTCCCGGACCGGATCGTCATGCTTCCGGCGGCCTTCGGCATCGTCGGGCTGCTCGCCCTGCTCGCCGCGCTCACGGCCGCCGGGCCGGGCGCCTGGCGCTGGCCCGTCCTGCTCGCCGTCTGGTCCGCCTTCGGCGCGGCCGGCTCCCTGATCCTCACCCCCACCGGCCGCGTCCTGCGCGACTCGGTGGCCACGGAGGACCTCCCCGCCGTCTTCGCCGCCCAGTTCTCGCTCTCCCACGGCTGCTGGCTGCTCACCTACCCCCTGGCCGGCTGGCTCGGCGCCGCGCTGGGCCTCGGCGCGGCCTCCGTCGCCCTCGGCGGTGTCGCCCTCGTCTCCGGTGTGCTGGCCGCCCGGGCCTGGCGCTCGGTGCCCGGGGCGGGGAGCGCGACCGGCCGGGCCGCCGGCTCCGCTCCCGTCGGGCCTGCCGGGCGGAAGGTACGGCCGCGCGGCCTGAGCGGAGTGCCGCGGGGTGCGGGGGCGGGGAGGCGGTTGCCGGGGTAGCGCCTGTCCGGCGGGACGGTCACGGCTGCTCCCCGGCCCGCAGTTCGGTGGCGATCTGCCGCCGACCGGCGACCAGTGCCTCCGCCACCACCCCGAGCCCGACCAGCAGGGCCAGGCCCGCGGCGGGCAGCAGCACCGGCAGCAGGGTGGGGGTGACGACGTCCCCGACCCTGGCGCCGACCAACGTCGAGATGTCGAACGCGCCGCCCAGCAGGGCGACCGCCGCGGCCGCGACCAGGCCGCCGCCGACAGCCGTGGCCAGCGTCCGCGGCAGCGCCTCGGTGACGATCAGTGCCAGGCCCTGGCGGGGCCGCAGGCCCATGGTGCGCAGCCGGGCGAGCAGGGCCGTACGGTCGGCCGCAGCCCGGACCAGCGTCAGCAGCACGGCGAGCAGGGCGTACCCGGCTCCGGCCGCCGCCGCGTACCAGAACAGCCGCTCGGCGGCGTGCTGCAGCGGGTCGTCGCCGAGCGCGGCGGCGGTCTCCCGGCTGCTGTGCACCGTGAATCCGGCGGGCAGGCCGTGGGTGTCCTTGCCGACGGCCGTGGCGCTGTCCGCGATCAGCTTGGCCAGACCGACCGGCCGGGCGCCGCTGTTGTCCCGCAGGGCGGTCCTGACCCCTTCGGGGTCGATGTCGCCGACGGCGAACCACTGGTTCGGCCGCCGGGCGTCCGGCAGCCGCTCCCAGGCGGCGCCGGCCGAGACGACGGCGAACGGCTTGCCCGGGTCCGGCAGCGCGGGGGTGGCGGCGACGATCCCGGCGACGCCGAGGCGCAGGTTGTTGCCGTTGGGCGTGCGCACCTGGGACGGCCCTGCGGCCAGGCGCTCCGCCAGGTCGCGGCTGACCAGCGCGGGCACCGGGGTGTCCCGGCCGCCGGGCGTCCCCGCCAGCTTCGCCGCGTCGAACCCGTCGACCCCGAGGGTCCGGGCGATCTCCGCGTACGCCGCCGGATCGGCCACCATCACCAGGTAGGCCTCGGTGGCGCTCCGGTCGTCGTCGACGATGCGGACCTTGGGCTGGATCTGGACCGCGGTCGAGGCCCGGACGCCCGGCAGGGCGGCGGCGGCCTCGGTGAACGACCCGGTCAGGGTGGCGTAGTCCGGGAGGGAGACGGCGATGTCCCCGCCCGTGGCGATGCGCGCCGCGCGGGTCCGTACGTGGTCGACGGTGTCGAGCACGGTGGCGCCGAAGCCGGTGGTGGTGACGGCGATCAGCAGGGCGAGCAGCGGCAGTGCGGAGGGCTTGCGGCGGCCGGAGCCGTCGCGGGCGGCCCGGGCGAGGCCGAGGAAGCCGATCAGGCCGCGGCCCCGGCCGACCAGGGCGGCCAGTCGGCCGACCGCCACCGGCTCGATCCGGGCCAGCACCAGTCCGCCGGTGACGGCGAGCAGGAGCGGCGCGGCGACCAGCAGCGGGTCCACCCCGGCCCCGGGGTGGCCGACGCCCCGGCGCCGGACCTCCGCCACGGCCGTGGCGGTGACCGCCAGGACGGCGAGCTCGCCGACCAGTCGGCGCCGGCCGCCGACCGGCCGCCGCCGGGACCGCAGCAGGGCCGCGCGAACCGGAAAGGCCAGCAGCGCGACCAGGGTCGCGACCAGCGCCGCCAGCACCGCGCGCTCCCACCGGGCGGTGGGCAGCAGCACCAGGGCGAGGGCCGTGCTGAGCACGGCGGCGGGCAGCACGGTGACCGCGCCCTCGGCGAGCAGCCGTCGCAGCACCCCGGCGCGGGAGCCGCCGCGGGCCCGGAGCAGCCGGATCTCGGCGGCGCGCCGGTCGGTGGTGAGTGCGGCGGTCAGGAACAGCACCACGGTGGCGACGCCCGCGACACCGGCCGGGCCGATCGCGCTGAGCGGCAGCGTGGCCCGGTGGCGCCGGTCCGCCTCGGTGAGGATCTCGGGCAGACCCGAGACGGTGTGCAGGTCGGCGCGCCTGGTCCGGTCGACCAGGGCGGTGGCGTCGCGCCCGGTCAGGAAGGACGTGATGACGCCGCGGGTGCTGTCGATCCGGTCGGCGCGCAGTGAGGCGGGGTCGACGGACAGCCGCCAGAAGTTCTCGGCGTTCGAACCCCAGCGGACCATCGCGGGCAGGCTGCCGCCGTCGACGAACCCGCTGGTCGACCAGTGCTCGTGGTCGGCCCGGGTGTTCAGGCAGGCGCGGGCCGGGCAGCCGAGCTCGTCCCAGAACGGGTCCTGGGGGTCGTCGACCTGGTAGAGGCCGACCACCACGGTGGTCCGCTCGGCACCCGAGTTCTCGGCGCCGTTGTCGATGACGTCACCGAGCTTGATGTGGATGGTCTCCGCGGCCTGCTTGCTGACCACGATCGGCAGCGGGCCGCCGACGGTGCCGGGGGTCGGCCAGGTGCCCTCGGTGAGGGTGGCCCGGGAGGCCAGGTCGTGCAGGTAGAGCAGGCCGAGGGCCGGGTAGGGCTCCTTGTCGGAGATGTGGGCGTACCCCGGATTGGCCATGGAGTGCTCGCTCAGGGCGCGGGCGCCGTAGGCCTGGTTCCGCTGGGCCAGCGTCAGCTGCCCGCCGACCTGCTCGACGAGCTGCTGCTGCACCCGGTCGAGTGCGGCGGCGGTGTCGTCGTCCCGCGTCTTGGAGGTGGTCTGCAGGCTGGTCGGGTGGAGGCCCTTCTGCCGGACGAAATCCTGGAGCGCCGTGTCCGCGCCCCGGTCCGCGACGCGGGGGAAGGCCGCCGCCAGGAAGACGGTGACGAACGCGAGGGCCGCCATGAGCAGCGCGGCCGGCGGGTTCGCCCGCAGTCTGGTGCGGACCCAGGGGGCGGGGCGGTGGGCGTGGGCGGAGTCGGGGGCGGGCGCGGGGGTGGGCGCGGTGGTGCCGGCCTGGGTGGTCACATCTCCCCTTCGTCCTTCGGCCGCTTCCCACGGGCATGCCGGCGCGGTGATCACCGGCCTTCGGTCGCCGGATAGCGGACGATGCTGTCAGATTCGGTCGGCGAGCGGAAGGGATTCGCGCCGATCGAGTAAGTAATGGAATCTTTCCTGGAATTGGCGGCATCGGCGCCAGGGGAGAAGCCCTTGAAAGGGCGTGCACATTTCACAACTCCGGCTTCGGTTCACTTCTTTGACCTGGGAACTTCCCATTCGGGAACATTCCCGCCCCGGAGGCTGAACCCGAGCCGCCTCCGTATCCGTTGTGCCGGCGTTCCGTTCTGCTGAGGCCGGCTCAGGAGCTGGTCCAGGAAGGCCGAGGCGTTGCTGCCGGGGGTGAGCGGCTTGAAGGTGACGCCGTCCTTAGTCCAGGAGACCGTGCAGTCGGCGCTGCCGGTGGCCATGTTCAGGGTGAGGGCGGCGACGGCGACGGCTAGCGTCTTCGGGGACGTGCGCGGAGGCTCCCTGGCGCTCGGGTGGTTCCCCCGGGCCTCCCGGGACCGGCGGGGCCCGGCAATCCCGGTGCGCCGAGCAGGGTCATCACCCGTGGTGACGGGCCCTCGCTGTGCTGCTGTGCGGTGGGGAGGTCAGCCGAGTTCGTTCTTGTGGACGACGCCGCCCCTGACGATGAGGCGCAGGTTGCGTTCGGGGTCGGCGAGGACGGACAGGTCGGTGGTCGGGTCGCCGTCGACGACCAGGAGGTCGGCCCAGGCCCCCGGTGCGATGACTCCGAGCGGCGCCGCCCGGTAGGGGTCGCGGCGACCGGACATGCGGAACAGTTCGGCGTTGCCGGAGGTGGCCAGCCTCAGGGCCTCGACGGGGCTGAGGTGGTCGCCGAGCCGGACGAGCATCTCGTTCTGCCGGTGGGCCTTCCCGGGACCGAACACCAGGTCGGTGCCGAAGGCGAGCCGCACGCCGTGCCGCTGTGCCCAGCCGAAGGTACGGGCGACGCCCTCGCACACCTCGCGGTTCTTGCGGTCGCTGTCCGGGGAGGCGTAGTGGTGGTCGTCGACCTCGAACGGCTGGGTGCTCAGCCACACGTTCTTCTGCGCGAGGTGGCGGACGGTGTCCTCGTCGACGAGGTGTCCGTGCTCGATGCAGCGCACCCCGGCGTCCACCGCGCGGCGCACGCCCTCGGAGGTGTAGACGTGCGCGGCCACGTAGGTGCCCCAGTCGGCGGCCGCGGCCACCGCCGCCTCGAGTTCCGGGGTGGTGAACTGCAGGACGTCCAGCGGGTCGAACTCGGAGACGACACCTCCGCCGGCCATCAGCTTGATCTGCGCCGCGCCCTTCCTCAGCTGCTCGCGCACCGCGGCGAGCACCCGCTCCGGCCCATCGGCCACCCGCGTGAACCCGAGCTGTTCGGTGCGGGCCTGCGGACCGCCCAGGGCGGTCGGGGTGTCGTAGGCGGTCCCGAAGTCACCGTGGCCGGAGGTCTGGGACACGGCCGCCTGGCTCGGGTAGATCCGCGGGCCGGGGAACAGCCCGCGGTCGAGGACCCGCCGCAGCGGCTCGGTGTCGCCGGCCATGTCCCGGACGGTGGTGAAGCCGCGCATCAGCATCTCGCGGGCCGAGGCCAGCGCCTGGTAGTAGACGGCGCCGGTCGATCCGAGCTGCAGCTCCGCCATGGTGCCGCCGATCGCGAACAGGTGGACGTGCGCGTCGGTGAGCCCCGGGATGAGCGTGCGGCCGCCGCCGTCGAGCACCGTCGCCCCCTGGGCGCTTCGCGGGGACGGGGCGCCCGGCAGCACCTCGGCGATCCTGTCCCGCTCGATCCGGACGTGCCCCGGCACCGCCTCCGGGCCGATCCCGTCGAAGACGCGCACGTTCGTCACCAGCAGCCCGGCAGCGGAGCCGTCGACACCCATGCCGCCATCCTCGCCCGGCCGGGGGACCGCCACCAGACGGCACACCCGGGCGGAGGCGGTCAGGCAACCGGCTCAGCCCGCGGGCGCCCAGCACTCCGGGCTGACGACGGCGCGAGAACCGTCGGGGCCGAGTCCTGGCCGGGGCGGGCGGCCTCGGCGGGCACCTGCGGCAGGGCGGCGTGCCGGGTGATCTGGCTGGTCAGCGGGTACGGCAGCCAGTCCTCACCGAATCGGAGCTGCCCGCCCACCGCCGGGTGGTTGCGGGCGGCGGCGATCACCTCGGTGGTGGTCGGCCGGTCCTCCGGCCGTTTGGCCAGGCATTGCCGGAGCAGTTCGCGAAGGCTCTCCGGGACCCGGTCGAGGTCGGGCTCCTCGTGGACCGTCCGGTAGAGCGCCGCAGGGTCCGGTCCGTCGCCGAAGGGCGGGGTGCCGCCCGCGACGTGGACGCCGAGGGCGCCCAGGGCGTACACGTCGGTGGCCGGTGTCGCGCCCTGGCCCACGGCCTGCTCGGGGGCCATGTAGGCGGGCGAGCCGATCCGCAGTCCGGTGCCGGTCAGCGCGCTGGCGTCGGCCGCGCGGGCGATGCCGAAGTCGATCACCCGGGGGCCGTCGGCGGCGATCAGCACGTTGGCCGGCTTGAGGTCGCGGTGGACCACCCCGCTGGCGTGGATCGCCTGAAGCGCCTCGGCGATGCCGGCCAGCAGCAGCAGGACGGTCCGTTCGGGGAGTGGGCCGAAGCGCTGCACCACCTGCTGCAGGGACGGGCCCGGCACGTAGGTGGTGGCCAGCCACGGCGTGGCGGCGTCCGGGCCGGCGTCGATCAGCTGGGCGGTGAACAGGCCGTGGATGCGCCGGGCGCTGGCCACCTCCTGGGCGAACCGGGCCCGGAACTCGGGGTCCTCGGCCAGCTCGGGCCGGATCACCTTGAGTGCCACCGGCCGACCGCCCGGGGTGTACGCCAGGTAGACCCGGCCCATGCCGCCGGCGCCGAGCCGTGCGTACAGCAGGTGGCCGCCGATCTCGCGCGGGTCGTCCGCGGTCAGCGCCTGGAAGACCGGCTGGAGGGCGAAGGGGGATCGGTCAGCGGACATGCGGGCTGCCTCTCTCGGCGGACAGGGACGGGACGCGGAGCCGTCCAGGCCCGGGGTGGGCAGGCGACGGCTCGCTGGCGCCGCAGAGTTTAGAGGTTTCGTCAGGATCCGCCGAATCCGCCCCCGGCGACCGGGGCTGCCCGACCCGGTCGCGGGGCGTCCAACTCTGCCTCGATCGCGCCGCGGAGCAGCCGGCGCGCCTGCTCGATCGGCAGCGAACCGCTCAACCAGCGCACGCTGAGGCCTTCCACCAGTGCGGTCAGGCGTTCGGCGGTGGCCGTGTGGAAGGGGGCGGTGCCGTCCGGGGCGGCCTGGGAGAGCAGGCCGGCGATGTCGTGGACCCAGCCGTGGGTGCTGCGGGCGAGGTCCCGGCGCAGCTCCGGTTCGAACACGGCGGTAGCCCGCAGCTCGCCCCAGGCGGTGCTGTTCTCGCGGACCTCGGTGGTGTCCTGGAGCTCCAGCAGCAGGACCTGTTCGAGGTCCGCGCGCGGGTCCTTGTGCTGGTTGTGGCCCTGGTCGGGGGCGGGGCGGTCCTCGGTGGTGTAGTGGTCGGCGCGGTCGCCGATGTACTCCAGTGTCTGCCGCAGGATCCCCGCCCGGTCGGTGAAGTGGTAGTAGATCAGTGCGGTGGACACGCCGGCCTCGGAGGCCAGCTCGCCCATCCTCAGTCCGCGCACCCCGCGTCGGGCGATGACACGGGTGGCGGCCTGGAGTATCGCTGTCCGGCGGTCTGACATGGACGCCAACTGTACCCGCCCCGGATGCGGTCTTGACGAAGTCCTGACTATTTTGTCAGTCCTTTTGGTTTGGTTCGGCCTACAGGGTTGACTGAATTTTCAGTGAGGTACAGGATGCGGGGCAACCCCCACATCTCTCCCACCACTTCCAGGGAGCGTTTCATGATCATCTCCACGTCTTCCGAGGCCACCCCCATGCCCTCGCGCAGAAAGCTGCTCCAGTTCGGAGCCGCGGCCCTGCCGGTGTTGTCCCTCGGCGCGGTGCTGCCCACCGCCGCTCACGCGGCGGGCACCGACCACGCCCCGGGCGACTTCGCTCCGAGCACGGACTACGCGTCGAGCGCCGGTCTCCAGGCGGCCACAGCCACTCCGCCGCTGCGGATGCCGGCCGAGACCGACCGGCACGACCGCACCTTCATGGCCTGGCCCGCCCTGTCCGCGATCTGGGGCCGACAGCTCTCCGGCGTCCGCGACGACATCGCCCGGGTCGCCTACGCGATCTCCAAGTACGAGCCGGTCGTCGTGCTGGCCCGCCCGAGCCAGGCCGCTGACGCCCGGTACTGGCTGGGCCGGGGCAGCACCCACGGCATCACCGTGCTGGAGATCGCCAACGACGACCTGTGGATCCGGGACTTCGGCCCGACCTTCCTCACCGCCCCGGGCGCGGTCGCCGGGCTCGACACCAACTTCAACGGCTGGGGCAAGAGCGGTACGTCCTACTACCAGCCCTACGCCGAGGACGCCGCCGTCGCGGCCACCCTGCTCCACGGCTACGGCGTCAACCGGATCACCGCCCCGTTCACCGGCGAGGGCGGCTCGCTGGAGACGGACGGCCAGGGCACCCTGCTGGCCACCGTCAGCTCGCTGGTCAACGCCAACCGCAACCCCGGCATGTTCCAGGACCAGGTCGAGCAGGCCCTCAAGGACGGCCTCGGCGTGAGCAAGGTGATCTGGCTCCCGGGCCTGGCCGGCCAGGACATCACCGACGGCCACATCGACTGCCTGGCCCGCTTCACCGCGCCCGGCCGGGTCATCCTCGACCAGCCCGGCCCGGGCACCGCGCAGATCTGGATCGACGTCTACCAGGAGTCCAAGCGGATCCTGGCGAACGCCACCGACGCGCAGGGCCGCCCACTGGCCATCACGGAACTGCCTGGCCCGGACCGGCAGTTGATCCGCGGCAGGGGCAAGGACTTCCTGTCCAGCTACACCAACTACTACACCGCCAACGGCGCCGTGTTCGTCCCGCAGTTCGGCGACGCGGTGGCCGACGGAGCCGCCTACGCGATTCTCCAGGCCGCCTACCCGGACCGCGACGTCGTCCAGCTGAACATCGACAACATCGCCAGCGGCGGTGGCGGCATCCACTGCGCGACCCAGTCCCAGCCCAGCGTCCCGCCGGCCGTCTGAGTCACCACCCGAGACTCCCGGCGGCCCGCAGGCCAACCCCACGGAGCGGGCCGCCGGGTCCACCGTTCCACCCGCACACCCGATCCCGAAGAGGTATCCCGTGACCGTCCCGTACCGCATGCCCGCCGAGTGGACCGAGCACGAGGGCTGCCTGATGGCCTGGCCCGTCCGTGAGGACCTGTGGGGCGCCACGCTCGCCGAGGTGAAGCGCGAGTACGCCGAAGTCGCCCGCACCATCGCCGAGTTCGAGCCGGTGACGATGGTCGCCCCGCCCGGCCACGGCGAGGAGGCACGCGCGCTGTGCGGCGCGGGCGCCGCCGGCGTCACCGTCGTCGAGCTGCCGCTGGACGACTCCTGGTTCCGCGACTCCGCGCCGATCTTCGTGCTCGACGCCGAGGGCCGCCGGGCCGGCGTGGACTTCCGCTTCAACGCCTGGGGCGGCAAGCACCACCCCTGGGACGCCGACGACCGGATCAGCGGCCTGCTGCTGGAGCACCTCGACGTCCCGGCCGTCCGCTCCGAGATGATCCTCGAGGGCGGCGCGATCACCGTCGACGGCGAGGGCACCCTGATCACCACCGAGCAGTGCCTGCTGCACCCCAACCGCAACCCCGGCATGAGCCGCGAGGAGATCGAGGCCGAGCTCAAGCAGCGCCTCGGCGTCACCAAGGTGATCTGGCTGCCCTACGGCGGGCTGCTGGACACCGAGACCGACGGCCACGTGGACGGTGTCTGCGCCTTCGCCGCCCCCGGCAAGGTCGTCGTCCAGCTCCCGGCCGACCCGGAGCACCCCGACTACGCCCGGATGCGGGCCAACCGCGCCGTGCTGGAGCACTCCACCGACGCCCAGGGCCGCCCGTTCGAGATCGTCGACGTGCCGCAGGCCGCCTTCGTCGAGGTGGACGGCCGCGAGGTCGAGGTCGGCTACCTCAACTACTACCTGGCCAACGGCGCGGTCGTCGTCCCGGTGGCCGACCACCCCGCCGACGAGGGCGCCCTCGCCGTGCTGGCCGGGGCGTACCCGGGCCGCAAGGTCGTCGGCGTCCGCTCCCGGGTGATCGCCTGGGGCGGCGGCGGCATCCACTGCATCACCCAGCAGGTCCCGGCCGCCCGCGCCTGACGTCCCCCTGCGCGGCCCGCCGGAAGCAGGGCCGTACGCTCACCCAACCCTCACCAGCGGCCGGACCCGACCATGGTCCGGCCGCCAGCGGTCCGGACCGGACGCCCGCGAGACCGCGCGGCCCCACGTCCTCTCCCCGCTCCGACCGAAAGCCCACGCCATGACCCTCACCCCCGCGAGACGCATCCCCTCCCCGGGCCGGCTCGTCCTCGCCGCCGCGGCCCTGCTCTCGGCCGCGGCCCTGGTCGCGGCCTGCTCCGGCCCGCCGCGCAACGGCGGCGGCGACCAGGCCGGCGTCCAGCTCTCCGCCACCACGCCGACCGCCAAGGGCGACATCGACTCCTTCACCTGGGCCACCTACGCCGAGCCGCCCACGCTCGACTACGTCCAGGCCTTCGACTACCCGCAGAACACCATCCTGTCCAACGTCTGCGAGAGCCTGATGCGCTGGACGCCCCAGCTCACCCTGGCCCCCGGACTGGCCGAGAAGGCCTCCAACCCGGACCCGACCACCTGGGTCTACGACCTGCGCTCCGGCGTGCACTTCCACGACGGCTCGGTGATGACCGCCGACGACGTGGTCTACAGCTTCGGCCGCCAGACCGCCCCGGACAACGCGGCGGCCTGGGCCCAGGTGTTCCAGAACGTCGACTCGGTCACTGCGACCGGCCCGCTCCAGGCGACCGTCAAGCTCAAGCGCCCCGACTCCCAGTTCCCGCAGTACATGGCCACCGCGGCCGGCGTGGTCGCGGCCAGGACCGGGGTGGAGTCGGCGGGCAAGGACTACGGCACCGCTGGCAGCCTGGACTGCACCGGGCCCTTCAAGCTGGGCGCCTGGGCCAAAGGCCAGTCGATCGAGCTGGAGCGGTTCGACGACTACTGGGGCACCAAGGCCAAGGCCGAGAAGGCCGTCTTCCGCTTCCTCACCGACCCCTCCGCCCGCACCAACGCGATGCTCAGCGGTGAGGTCGACGGCGGCTACCTGATCCCCACCGAGAGCTACGACCGGCTGAAGAAGACCGGCCCGGGCACGCTGTACTTCGGCGAGGGCCTGAGCACCGTCAACCTCAACGTCACCAACATGCAGGGCGCGCTCGGCGACGTCCGGGTCCGCAAGGCGCTGTCCCTGGCGCTCGACCGCTCCGGCTTCGTCAAGACCGGCCTGGCCGGCGCCGGCACCGTCACCGGCTCGCTCACCACCAAGGCCGCCTGGGCCGGGGCCCCCGACGACGTCCGCAAGAGCGCCTTCGAGAACCTCACCCCCACCGCCCAGGACCTCGACCAGGCCAAGGCCCTGATCAAGGAAGCCGGTGCGAGCGGCAAGACCGTCACCGTCGCCACCAGCACCATCGGCCAGGACGTCTCGCTGCTCGCCACCGCCGTCCAGTCCGCCGGCGCGCAG
Organism: Kitasatospora sp. NPDC001132; assembly: GCF_053598415.1. NCBI lineage: Bacteria > Bacillati > Actinomycetota > Actinomycetes > Kitasatosporales > Streptomycetaceae > Kitasatospora > Kitasatospora sp. NPDC001132. Next base: position 111,999 of record NZ_JBSFKF010000011.1, read on the forward strand.
ATCGGGCTGAACATCCGGCTCAAGACCATCGCCCCGAATGCCTTCACCGCGCTGTTCACCGACCCCAAGGCCCGCGAGGGCCTGGACCTCATCCCCGAGACCTACTACGACTCGGTGACCGACCCGCTCGACCTGCTCACCAACTTCAAGACCGGCGCCTACCAGAACTTCGGCGGCTACAGCGACCAGGCCTACGACGCCCTGGTCGATCAGGGCACCGCCGAGTACGACCCGGCCAAGCGCGCCGCGATCGAGGCCAAGCTCCAGCAGACCGCCTCCCAGCAGTTGCTCTGGATCCCGGTCGCCGAGTGGCCCACCGCCCTCTTCCTCAACAAGCGGATCACCGGCGCCCCGACCACCATCTCGTACATGTACTACCCGTGGGCCGCCGACGTGGGGGCCGCCCGGTGAACTCCCCCGGAGCGATGGGCTTCCTGAGGTTCGCGGCCCGGCGCCTGCTGGAGATGGCGGCCACCCTGCTCGGCGCGTCCTTCGTGGTGTTCGGCGCGATGTACGTGGCGCCGGGCAACCCGGCGAGCTTCCTGCTGTCCGGCCGGTCGGCCTCCCCGGAGGCCCTCCAGGCGATCAACGAGCAGTACCACCTGGACGACCCGTTCCTGGTCCGCTACCTCCGGTGGCTGGGCCAGGTCCTCCAGGGCGACTTCGGGCGCTCCATCACCTACCGCACCGACGTCTCCAAGCTGCTGGCCGACCGGCTCCCGGCGACCACGCTGCTGGTGGCCATGGCCCTGGTGGTCGTGGTCGTCGTCGGCCTGCTGCTCGGCCGGCTCGGCGCGGTGCGCGGCGGCGCGACCGACTCCACCATCCTGGTCACCACCACCTTCGCCCTCGGCACGCCTTCCTTCGTCGCGGCCGTCCTGCTCCAGGGCCTGTTCGCGGTGAAGCTGGGCTGGTTTCCGACCAGCGGCGCCGGGGACGGCCTCGGCGACATGCTCTGGCACCTCACCCTCCCGGCGATCGCCCTCGCGCTGTACCTGATCGGCATGCTCGCCCGGGTCACCCGCTCGGCGATGCTGGAGGCCCTGGAGGGCGAGCACGTCACCGTGGCCCGCAGCCGGGGCGTCCCGGAGCGCGATGTGATCAGCCGCCACGTGTTCCGCAACGCGCTGGGCACCGTGCTGACCACCGGCGGCCTGATCGTCTCCACCCTGCTGGTCTGCACGATCCTGGTGGAGTCCGCGTTCAGCATCGGCGGGCTCGGCCAGCTGCTCGAACTGTCCACCACCACCAAGGACTTCCCGACCGTCCAGGCCATCTCACTGATCATCGTCGCCCTGTTCATGACCGTGAACCTGATCGTCGACCTGCTCCACCCGCTGGTCGACCCCCGGGTCACCCTCGGCTCCAGGAGGTCCGACGCATGAGTACCGGTCTCACCCAACGGCCGGGCCTCACCCGCCGTCCCGGCCTCGCCCGACTCAAGTCCGCCGGCGGCCCGCTCCACCTGATCTGCCTCGGCTTCGCCGCCCTGGTGGTGCTCGCCGCGCTGCTCGCGCCCTGGCTGGCGCCGTACGACCCGAACGGCGTCGACCTCGGCAACGCCCTCGCCGGGCCCTCGCCCGACCACCTGCTCGGCGTCGACGCCGCCGGGCGCGACACCCTCTCCCGGCTGCTGACCGGCGCCCGCACCTCGCTGCTCGGGCCGCTCGGCGTGGTGGTCTTCTCCACCGTCGCCGGCATCGCGGTCGGCCTCGCCGCCGGCTGGCGGGGCGGCTGGCTCGACTCCGTCCTGTCCCGCAGCACCGAACTGGTCTTCGCCTTCCCCGGCATGCTGCTCGCCATCCTGATCGTCTCGGTGTACGGGGAGGGCCTGCTCGCCCCGGTCGTCGCCCTGGCGATCGCCTACCTGCCCTACGTCTCCCGCCTCACCCGCTCGCTGGTGCTGGCCGAACGCACCCGCCCCTACGTCTCCGCGTACCAGGTCCAGGGCCACTCCGCGGTGCAGATCTGCCTGCGGCACGTCCTGCCCAACATCGTGCCGATCGTCCTCGCCCAGTCCGCGGTCAACTTCGGCTACGCCCTGATGGACTTGGCCGGCCTGTCGTTCCTCGGACTCGGCGTCCCCGCCCTCACCCCCGACTGGGGCCGGATGGTCTTCGACGGCCAGACCGCGATCCAGCACGGCTACCCGCTCTCCGCGATCCTGCCATGCGCCCTGATCGTGCTCACCGTCGTCGCCTTCAACGTGGTTGGCGAACGCTGGGCCGACCAGGTCGCCCGGAGGTCCGCATGAACGGGAAGCACGTGAACGACCACCGCACCACTGGAAGGACCGAGTGAACGCCCTCGACATCCAGGGCCTCCGGCTCCGACTGCCCGGCACCGCCCGCCCCGTCCTCGACGGCGTCGACCTCACCGTCGGTGCCGGTGAGACGGTCGCCCTGGTCGGCGAGTCCGGCTCCGGCAAGACCCTCACCTCCCGCGCCGCCCTCGGCCTGCTGCCACCAGGCGCCGAGGCCGAGGGGAAGGTCCTGGTCGGCGGCCAGGACGTCCTGACCATGGACCCCGGCCGGCTGCGCGCCCTGCGCACCGGCCGGGCCGCAATGATCTTCCAGGACCCCCGAGCCGCCATCAACCCGCTGCGCCGGATCGGCGACTTCCTCACCGAGAGCGTGCGGCTCACCGGCACGATGAGCGCCGCAGACGCCGACCGGCGTGCCGTGGAACTCCTCGACGCCGTCGGCCTCAAGCCGGACCTGCTGCGCCGCTACCCCGGACAGCTCTCCGGCGGCATGCTGCAACGCGTCATGATCGCCGCCGCCCTGATGGGCGACCCGGTCCTGCTGCTCGCCGACGAACCCACCACCGCGCTCGACGTCACCAGCCAGGCCGAGGTGGTCGCCCTGCTCGGCCGGCTGCGCGAACGCTTCGGCACCGGCCTGCTGTTCGTCACCCACGACCTCGGCCTCGCCGCCGCGATCAGCGACCGGGTCTACGTGATGTACGCCGGGCGGATCGCCGAACACGGCTCCGCCGCAGCGCTGTTCGAGCGGCCCCGCCACCCGTACACCGCCGCGCTGCTCGCGGCCACCCCGGCGCTGGATGCCCCGGCCGGCCGGCTCGCCGCCATCGACGGCCAACCGCCTGACCTTCGGGAGGAGTTGACCGGCTGCGCGTTCGCCGAACGCTGCCGCCACGCAACCGGGATCTGCCGCGAGCAGGTGCCCGTGCAGCAGGGCGAGCACCCGTCCGCCTGCCACCACCCGCTCGAAGGGAGCCGCACCGATGGCTGAGCCCGTCCTGCGGGTCAGCGGACTGCGCCGCACCTTCGGCTCCGTGCAGGCCGTGGACGACGTCTCCTTCACCCTCGACGCCGGCGCCTCGCTCGGCATCGTCGGCGAGTCCGGCTCGGGCAAGACCACCACCGCCCGGATCGTGGTCGGCCTCGAACAGGCCGACGCGGGCGAAGTGCTGGTCCACGGCCGGGCCCGGAGCGGCCGGGCGCGGGGGAGGGCCGAACGGCTGGCCCGCGCCCGCGAGGTCCAGATGGTCTTCCAGGACCCGTACCTGTCCCTGGACCCGCGCACCAGCGTCGAGGCCGTCCTGCGCGAGACCCTGAGGCTGCACTTCCCCGACACCGACCACCCGGCCCGGATCCGGGAACTCCTCGACCAGGTCGGCCTGGGCACCCGGGCCGCCGAGGCGCTGCCCCGGCAGCTCTCCGGCGGCCAGCGCCAGCGCGTCGCCATCGCCCGGGCGCTGGCCGTGCGACCGGCCGTCCTGGTCCTGGACGAGGCGGTCGCCGCCCTGGACGTCTCGGTCCAGGCGCAGGTGCTCAACCTGCTCGCCGACATCCGCGAGGAGACCGGTATCGGCTACCTCTTCATCACTCACGACCTCGGCGTGGTCCGCTGCGTCACCGACGAGGTCGTCGTGATGCGCCACGGACGGATCGTCGAATCCGGCCCCACCGCCCACGTCCTGGACTCCCCGGAGCACGCCTACACCAGGCTGCTGCTGGAGTCCGTCCCCCGGCCCGGCTGGGATCCCGACCGGATCGCCGCCGCGCGCCGCGCACTGTAAGACGGCCCGGGCCCCGACAGGTGGTGGGACCTGCCGGGTCCCGGGTGAACGAGCACGACCGGCGGACGGCGCCGGGCCGGCAGCGACCCTGCCGGCCCGGCGCGTTCCGCCGCAGAAAGGACGACCGTGCAGGTCACCATCGACGAAACCGCCGCGACCGAACCGGCCGTGCGCCCGGCCCCCGACGCCGCCGCCACTGGCGGTTCACCGCCGTCCTGGCGGTGGTCATCACCCTGTGCGGAGCGGGCATCGGGCTGTACCTCAACGAACGCAACACCCGCGAGCAGACCAGGGAGCTGGCGATGCCGTCGGCCCCCGACTGGATCGAACTGGACGTCACCGCCCGACCCTGGACGCCAGGATCACCCGCTCCCGCAGCACCTTCATCCTCTCCTGGTTCATGATCGCGGCGATGTGGGCCATCGCCCTGGCCGTCCTCGGCGCCGCCGAGGTGCTCCACCGCAAGCGCGAGGGGCTGGTCTGGCCCTCCCTGGGCTGGATGGCGGCGAGCCTCTTCGCCCTGATCGGCATGCGCAACGCCGCCCCCGGCTCGCCGCCGATCGGCTCGCTGATGGACTACGTGGCGTTCTTCTGGGCCGAGGGGATCATCGCCGCGAGCCTGGCCTGCACCGCGTGGTGCGGCATCCGCACCGAGCACCGGCTGCGCCGCGAACGGGAGGACGCAGAGGCCGCAGACGCCTCCTGAGCGGACGGCGGGTGGGCGGATTCCCCCGAACGGTGGAGGCGCGCCGCACCGGATCCTGATCTTCCTGTCAGTAGCCTGCGGAGCCGAACCCCGACACCTACCGGAACGAGGCCCCATGGCTGACCCCCGGCCGTCCCGCCGCGCCCTCCTGCAGTCCGCGGCCGCGCTCGCCGCCCTGGCCCTGGCCGGCGGCTGCTCCTCCGACGGCGGCGCGGAGGAGCAGCCCGGGCCGAGCGGCGCGGCCTCGGGCAGCGGCCCGGCCGCCGCCGCCGGGAGGGCGATGCCCGCCGAGTCGAGCCCGCACACCCGCACCTTCATGGCCTGGCCGGCCCTGGAGGAGGTGTGGGGTGACCAACTCCCCGGCGTCCGGCAGGACATCGCCTCGCTGGCCCAGACCGTCGCGGGCTTCGAACCGGTCGTCCTGCTGGCCAGGCCCGACCAGGCCGACCAGGCACGCCAGGCTTGTGGCTCCTCGGTCGAGGTGCTGGAGTTGATGGTCGACGACCTGTGGGCCCGGGACACCGGCCCGACCTTCGTCACCGGCTCCCAGGGCCTCGCCGGGGTCGACTTCAACTTCAACGGCTGGGGCGGCAAGCAGACCCACGCCAACGACAGCCAGGCGGCCCGCAACCTCCTCGACCACTACGGCATCACCCGCCTCCAGGCGCCGATCACCGGTGAGGGCGGCGGCATCGAGGTGGACGGCGAGGGCACCCTGATGGCCACCGAGAGCTCCTGGGCCAACGACAACCGCAACCCCGGCAAGAGCCGCGACCAGATCGAGGCGAGCCTCAAGGAGCTGCTCGGCGTCGAGAAGGTGATCTGGTTCAAGGGCGTCGCCGGGCAGGACATCACCGACTGCCACGTCGACGCCCTGGCCCGCTTCGCCGAGCCCGGCACCGTCGTGCTGCACCGCCCGGCCGCCGACACCACGCCGGACGTCTGGACCAGCGCCTCCGCGCAGGCCCTCCAGGTGCTGCAGTCCGCGACCGACGCCAGGGGCCGGACGCTCGAGGTGGTCGACCTCCCCGAGCCGGACCTCGGCCTGATCCAGGGCGCGGGCAAGAACTTCCTCGCCACCTACATCAACTACTACGTCTGCAACGGAGGCGTCATCGTCCCGCGCTTCGGCGACAAGGCCGCCGACGACCACGCGGCCGGCGTCATCGGCGGTCTCCACCCCGGCCGAAAGGTCACCCAGCTGACCATCAACCACATCGCCGCGGGCGGCGGCGGCATCCACTGCGCCACCCAGCAGCAGCCCGCCACCGGGACCATGACGTCGGGATCGTGACGAGGGGGGTGTGGCGACGGGGTGGGGCGACGGGTCGGGATGACAGGTCGTGACGACCGGCCGCCCGTCCGGTTCGGGGCGGGCGTGGCGACGGGCCCACCGGCCGGTCACGCCCTGGCGGACAGCGATCCCAGCAGGGTCCGCAACACCCGGCCGTCGTCCACCGTCCCGTCCAGCGACCCGATGGCGGCGAGCCCGTCCACGGCGGCGGCGAAGGCCTCGCCGAGCGGCACCGGGTCGGCGCCGCTGCCGCGCTCCTCGACCAGGCACCGGAACAGCCGTACGAAGGCGGAGCGCCAGCGCGCGTACTCGGCCTCCAGGGCGGTGCGGACGCGTTCGTCGTTCAGAGCCAGCCAGTGCAGGGCCGCGTGCAGCCGCGCCAGGTCGGGGCTCTCCGGCCGGGTGAGCAGCGCCAGGACCCGGCCGGCGCGCTCGGCGTAGCCGCCCGGCCCGGCGACGGCCTCCTCGAGCGGCGTGATCCACTCGGGCCGGATGTCCTGCACCACGGCGACGATCAACTCGGTGCGGTCCGCGAAGTGGTAGTGGCACATCCCGTGCGAGACCCCGCACAGCGCGGCCACGTTGCGGGTGGTGAACCGCCCGGCGCCGTCGCCCGCGAGGAGGGTGCGGGCGGCCGCGATCAGTCGGGCCCGGGTCTGCTCGCCCTTGGCGGAGGTGCGCGCCCGGCCGCCGCCCGGTCCGGAGCCCGGTCGCGGGGCCGCGCCGGTCGCCTGTGTCGCCATGGCCGTCACTGTAGCCACTCCGGGGGCGGCGGCAGGGCGGATCGGTGCGGATGCCTGCGCGAAGTCTTGACCGAGCGCTTGGCCAGTTTTACCTTTTCGGTCAACTCGTCCACCCCCAAAGGACGTTGTCAGGGAGGCAGTGATGGAGGAAGGCTTCAGACCCCACACCACCGACGACCCCCGACCGGCCGTCGAGGCGCGGCTCGGCCGCCGCGGATTCCTGACGGCCGCCGGGCTCGCCGTCGCCGGCACCGCGCTGGCCGGCGCGACCGCCGGCCAGGCCCGGGCCGCCACCCGGGCCCGCGGTGCCGCGCCCGCCCCGCGGCTCGCGGCCGGCCTCCGGGTACCGCTGGACACCGTCCCGCACACCCGGACCTGGATGGCCTGGCCGGACAACAGCACCATCTGGCGCGGCAAGCTCGGCGGCGCCCAGTCCAACATCGCCCTCGTCGCGCGGACCATCGCCAAGTACGAGCCGGTGACCGTGTGCGCCAACCCGGCCAGCGTCGCCAAGGCGCGCTCGATGTGCGGCTCGGCCGTCACCGTCATCGGGGACATCCCCGTCGACGACTGCTGGATGCGGGACACCGGCCCGGTCTTCCGCACCGACGGCCTGGGCGGCCTCGACACCATCGGCCTCAACTTCAACGGCTGGGGCAACCACCAGAACCCGCACGGCAACGACGCCCTGGTCGCCCAGCGCGTCGCCGCCTACCTCGGCCTGCCGTTCACCGCCGCCGGACTGGTCGCCGAGGGCGGAGCCATCGAGACCGACGGCTCCGGCACGCTGATGGCCACCCGGAGCAGCATCATCAACGCCGACCGCAACCCCGGCATGTCCCAGGCGGCGATCGAGAGCGCCATGTGCGCCGCCTACGGTGCGACCGAGGTGATCTGGTTCCCCGGCATCGCCGGCCAGGACGTCACCGACGACCACGTGGACGCCACCTCGCGCTTCCTCGGCGCCGGCACGGCCGTCGTCCAACTGCCGCTTCCCAGCGCCACCGACGTCTGGTCCCAGGACGAACGCCAGCAGTACGCCGTCCTCGGCTCCGCCACCAGCGCCCAGGGGGCCCGGATCTCGGTCAGCACCATCCAGGGCCCCGACTACTACAAGATCCGCTCCGCCGACCCGAACTTCGTCGGCTCCTACGCCAACTACTACCTCTGCAACAACGCGGTGATCTCGGCCCAGTTCGGCGACACCCAGGCCGACGGCGCCGCCCGCGCCGCCCTCGCCCGGCTGTTCCCCGGCCGCACCGTCGAACAGCTCAACATCGACTACCTCGGGGCGGGCGGCGGCGGCATCCACTGTGTCACCCAGCAGCAGCCCGCCGCCTGAAGTCGCGCGCGAGCCCGACGGGACGGGATCCGGCCCGTCGACCGGGCCCGACCCCGAAGGGTTGCCGGCCCGGGGTCAACAACGGGTCCCGGGCCGGCCCGCCCGGTCAGCCGAGCGCGGGGATGTCGTGGGTGGCGCAGTGGATCCCGCCGCCACCGGCCGCGATCGCGTCGATCTTCACCGGCACGATCTCCCGCCCCGGGAAGTGCTGCTTGAGCACCTGCTGCGCCCGCTCATCGGCCCGGTCGTCGCCGAACTTCGGCAGGTAGACGCCCTTGGAGCCGATGTAGAAGTTCATGTACGAGGAGACGAAGGCGTCGCCGCGCCCGGTGATCCTGTCCGGGTCGGGCTGCTGGAGCTCGATCACCCGCAGCTTCTTGCCGGTCGCGTCCGTGGCGTTGTTGAGGACGCCGCGGGCCTGGTCGGCCGCGCGGGACCAGACGTCCGCCGGGCTGCCGGGGAAGGCCTGGTCGAGCAGGACGACTCCGGGCGCGACGAACCGGGTCAGGCAGTCCACGTGGGCGTCGGTGATGTCCTTGCCCTTGACGCCCGCCAGCCAGATCACCTTGGTCACGCCGAGGGCCTTCTTCAGCTCCGCCTCGACCTGGTCGCGGCTCATCCCCGGGTTGCGGTTGTCGTTGACGACGGAGCTCTCGGTGACCAGCAGGGTGCCCTGGCCGTCCGTCTCGAAGGAGCCGCCCTCAGCGACCAGCCGGGTCTCGACCCGCTCCACGCCGTACTCGGCCAGCACCGTCCGGGCGACCTTGGAGTCGTTTCCGCGCTGCTGCTTGCCGCCCCAGCCGTTGAAGTTGAAGTCGACGCCCTTGACCTTGCCGCCCTCCTCGACGAACACCGGCAGGGTGTCCCGGGCCCACAGGTCGTCGACGGCGATCGGCACCACCTCGACGGCCGAGCCGCAGGCCTTCCTGGCGGCGTCCACCTGCTCGGGGCGGGCCATCAGGACGACCGGCTCGCGGGCCGAGATGGCCTGGGCCAGGCCCGCCACGTCCCGGCGGACGTCGGGCAGCTGGTCGCCCCAGACGTTTTCCGAGGCGGGCCAGGACATCACCGTGCGCAGGTGCTTCTCCCACTCGGCGCCGAAGCGGCGCGGGCCGGCGGTGCCGCCCGGCTGCGGCGGCACGGCGCCGTCGACGTCCTCGACGCCGTTGGGGTCGCAGCCGGTGAGACCGAGGGTGAGCGCGCCGACACCGGCGGCGGCGCCCACTCCGGCGAGGGAACGGATCAGGGAGCGGCGGGACAAGGCATGGATCATGCGGGTGACTCCAGTCAAGGTGGCAGGACGGAGGCGTGCGGCGGGCCCCCGGGTGGTCGTGCGGAGGGCCCTCGGAGCGGTCCTCCGGAGGGCGGCCGGTGCCGCTATGGCATCGGCTCGTGCATGGTCGAGCAGTGGATGCCGCCGCCTCCGGCCATCAGCCGGTCGACGTCGAGCTGCACCACCTCGCGGCCGGGGAAGGCCGCGGCGAGGGTGTCCCGGGCTGCGGCGTCCTTGTACGCGTCGCCGAACTGAGCGGTGATGACACCGCCGTTGACGAGGTGGAAGTTGAGGTAGGAGTCCACGAACTTGGAGCTGCGCGAGCGGACGGTGTCCGGGCCGTGCACCACGATGACCTGCAGGCGGCGGCCCCGGGCGTCGGTCGCGGAGGAGAGGATCGTGAATTGCTCGCGGGCGTCCCGCGCCCACTCGTCATTGCGGTCGGTGGGCGGCAACTGCACCATCACCACGCCGGGGCGGACGAACCGGGAGGTGACGTCGACGTGGTCGTCAGTGATGTCCTGGCCCCTGATGCCGGGCAGCCAGATCATCTTGTCGGCGCCGTAGGCCTCCAGGACGGACTCCTCGATCTCGTCCCGGCTCATGCCGCGGTTGCGGTTCTTGTTGACCAGGCTGCTCTCGGTGGCCATCACGGTGCCGTCGCCGTCGGTCTCGATCGCGCCGCCCTCGCCGACGAAGTCCGCGTAGGTGTGGCGCAGCCCGCGGCGGGCGGCGATCCGCTCGGCGACCCGGGCGTCGTCGTAGTGGACCTGCTTGTTGCCCCAGCCGTTGAAGTTGAGGACCACGGCGTCCAGGCCGCCGTAGCCGTCCCGGCGGAACACCGGTGCGATGTCGCGCATCCACAGGTCGTCGGTGGGGATCGCGGCCACCTCGGAGCCGCAGCGCTCGCGGGCCTTGCCAGCGGTCCAGTCGTCGGGGGCGCACATGACCACCGGCTCGAACTCGGCGACGGTGCGGGCGATCAGGGCGATGTCCTCCTGGACGCCGCCCAGGCGCAGGCCCCACACGCCCCGGCGGGAGGGCCAGGACATCCAGGTCCGCGCGTGCGGGACGTCGTCCGCGGGCACCCACGGGTAGGTCTCGGCGGCGTGTGCGTCGTGGTAGCTGGTCATGAGGGTCTCCGGTTCGTGCGACGGTGCGGGGCCGCCAGGACCACTCTTCGCGAGGCGACGCACCGCCGCACATGCGAGACGGGCCGGCGGCAGCACCCTGCCTGCGGGTTCAGGCTCGCATTGACTGAAAAATTAGTCAAAGTCGGCGGCGTGCCATGACTCCGCAGAAGCGCGTACGAAGCGTGACGAATCGGGCGTGAGGAGGCCTGGAACGCGGGCTGGGTGGCGGCCCGGCGCGGGACTCGGTCAGGGCCTGATCAGATGCCGCTCAGGGCCCGAGCCGGGATACCTCGGCGTCGATCGCGTCCATCATCAGCGTTCGGGCGTGCGCCAGCGGCAGGCTGCCGCTGAGCCAGCGGGTGCTCAGCCCCTCGAGCAGCGCGGTCAGCCGCTCCGCCGCGCCGGCCAGCGCGACCGCCGAGGACATCGGCTGCACCACGCCCAGCAGTTCGGCGATCTCCTGGACCCAGATCCGGGTGGCCCGCGCCAGGTCCTCGCGCAGGGTCTCGTCGAACACCGCGCTCGCCCGCAGCTCACCCCAGGCGGTGCTGTTCTCCCGGACCTCGACGGTGTCCTGGAGTTCCAGCAGCAGTGTCTGCTCCAGCTCCTCGCGGGCGGTCAGCGGCGGCGCGTCCGCAGCGCGTTCGGTCGTGTAGCGTTCGGCCCGGTCGTTGATGAACTCCAGCGTCTGCCGGAGGATCCCGGTGCGGTCCTTGAAGTGGTAGTAGATCAGCGCGGTGGACACGCCCGCCTCCGCGGCGAGCTCCTCCACGCGCAGTCCGCGCACCCCGCGCCGCGCGATCACCCGCGCCGCTGCTTCCATGATCGACGTTTTACGGCTAGACACGATTCACCACCTTACCCGCGGGTCGGGCGAAGGGTCGCCCGCCCTGCTGAAAATCCTGTCAGCTGGGACGCGGGGGCCGGAGCGGCCGAAGGCCGGCTTTCGGACAAGGTGGGGCCCGGGGGAGGAATGCATGAATACTTACGGCGCCGCTGCCGTCCGGTGGCGGACCGGCACGTCGAGCTGCACGCCGCCGGTCCGTCGGCGACCACGGGGGTGCCCCGAGCCGCCGGTCCCGGTGTCGGTGGTCACCATGGAGGGGTGGACGGACCTTCGATCGACGTTCCGGGAGTCCTGGACGTCGGACCGACACCCCGGACGGCTCTTGCCTGGTTGCCGCCGGCGGAACTGTGGTGGGCCGTCCAGCGGATCAGGGCGGAGCACGATCCGCAGGTCCGCCGATGGCCGCCGCACGTCAACGTGCTGTTCGGCTTCGTCCCGGAGTCGGACTTCGGGTCCGCGCTCCCGCTGCTGGGCGCCGCCGCGGCCGAGCACGCCCCGTTCAGGGCGCGTCTGCACGGGGTGCGCCACTTCTCCCACCGCCACGACGCCACGGTCTGGCTCGATCCGGCGGCCGGCGGCCCCGGCCCGTGGCGGGCGCTGCACGACTCGCTGGTGGAACGCTTCCCCCGGTGCCGGGGTCGGGCGGACGACTTCACGCCCCACCTGTCCCTGGGGCGGACCCGGGACCCGCGCCGGCTCGCGCCCCAGCTGGCCGCCCGCCTGGGCACCACCTCTGCACGGGTCACCGAACTCACCCTCCTCTCCCGCCGGGGCGACGGCCCGATGCGAGCCCGGTTCACAGTCGAGCTGGGCACGGGCGAGGTCCGGCCGCTGCCGGATCTGCCGGATCTGCCGGACCTCGGGCCCGTGTGACGGTCCGGGCGTCCGCGAGGACAGCCGCGGGTGCGGGTGTCCGGCGGCCTCGCCGGCCCCTACACCCTCACGGCCCTCGCGGACCTCGCGGCGTCGTGCCGCAGGACGGGGCGCCACGACGAGGCCGTCGAAATCTCGGAGCGGGTCCTGCCGCTCCGCTCGCGCGTCCTCGGCTGGGACCACCCGGACACCCTGATCTCCGCCGGCAACCTCGTCAACGCCTACGCCACGGCGGGCCGCCCGGGGCAGGCCCTGAAGCTCTCCGAGGCCCTGCGGCCCCAACAGGAAAGCGTCTTCGGCCCGCACGACGACAGCACGCTGGCGGGGCGCCACGCCGTGGCACTGCTCCGCGTCCTCCGGGGAGTCCGTCCTCGCCGGGAATCCGGCGCGGGCCGCGAAGGACGCCGAGCTGGCCATCGAGGCGGTCGGCCCGCACCTGGAACCCAGGCTGCCGGCGCTGGACGAGGCACTGGAAGACGCCCACCGCCTCGCGGAGGCCGCCCGGGCCGCGCTGCGGGCATGCGACGGTGCGCCCGGTGCCGGCGCCGGTGCGTCGTCGCGTCGGCGCGGACACGCCGCCCGGTCGCCGGGCAAAGGCACGTCGGGAGGCAGGCCACCCGTTGGATGGTGGCCCGCCTCCCGACGGTTCGCGTACCGGCCTGCGGGCGCTTCCGGTCCCCGAGCCGGCGGGCAGGAGTCGGACGCGCTTGTCGGCGGGGCTACTTCACGTAGATGGTGGGATTGCCGATGACGCTGTAGCCGACGGGGCACTCGACCTTGTTGTAGTGCAGCCGCCAGACCACGCTGGGCTGGGGCTGGTCGGCTCCTCCGCTCCAGTGGGGATTCCCGTCGGTGCACTTGACGCCGATGCGGACGCGGAAGTTCTGGCACGAGAAGTGAGCACGGCCGCGGCCGCCGGAGAAGTCGGACCAGTAGCTTCCTCCGTTGGGGCAGCCGTAGCTCGCCGTTCCGGCCGGGTCCGGCATGGACGCGGCCCGGGCCGGAGCGAGAGGAAGCAGGGCGAGCCCGGCCGTCAACGCGGGAACGGCGCCGGCAGAGATCTTGCTGCGGACAGTGGTCAACACGGTGGTCTCCTCTGAGGTGAACTGTCACTCGGGCACGGGAGGATCACGCGGCGGACGGCGCCGTCCGGGCCCTCCCGACATCAGGACTCTGGTGGTGCGGGGCCGTCGGGCACCAGGCCACAAGGCGTCCGGGACAGTCCGGGACGGTCCGGGACAGGACGTCGCCCGTCCGGGGACCGTTCACTTGCACGTCAGGCCCTCGTGCCGGCGACCGGGGCGCGTGGACGTCCGGGGGAGAGCCACGTGTCGCCCCGCTCGAGGCCGCGCTCCCGCGGTCGTGAACGTCTCAATTCGCTGTGGCTGGAAGCCGGTTGCTCGGCGAGGATCGAGGCATGACTTCCCAGCCCCTGCCGGATCCCGCCCAAGCGCGGGACACGGCCCAGTTCGTCGCATGCCTTCGACAGCTCCGGGATCAGTCCGGACTGACCTACCGGGCGTTGGAGCGCCGCGCCGCAGAGTCCGGAACCGTGCTTCCGCGCAGCACGATCGCCGAGGCGCTGCGTCACGATCTGCTGCCACGGCCGGAACTTCTGGATGCCTTCGTGCGGGCGTGCGGCCACGGGGAGGATTCGGCTTCCTGGCTCGAAGCACGCGCCCGGCTGGCGTCCAGTGCCACCCGCGAGGCACCCGGTGACGCCGCCCCGGCCGGATCCGCCCCGCCGGAGCCGCCGGTTCCCGGTGCCCCGCCGACCGCGCGGCTCACACCCTCCCGTTCACGGCGGCTGCGGCGCGGCGCGGTTCCGAGCGTGGCCGTCCTGGCAGCCCTTGCCGTACTGGGCGTGGTGGCAGGCGGGATGGCGCTCATGGGCAAGGGTTCGGACTCCCCGGCCGTTCCCGCCGCCGGCCGTCCGGAGCGGGCGCCGCTCGCGGCGGGCGCGTACCTGATCCGGACCGCGGGTGCCCGTCTCTGCCTCGGGGAGTCCACGGCCCACGACAGCGGCGGCCGAGTCGGACAGTTCGACTGTCCAGGGAACGTACCCACCTACGTCCTGGATCCGGCGGGCGGCGGGCAGTACACGATCCGTTCGCTCCACCCCGTCCTGGGCCACGGTTGTCTGGGAGTGGACTCGGCCCTTCTCACCGACGGCGCCCACCTGATGAACGACTACTGCGGCCGGCGGGGCACCGCCGAACGGTTCCGGCTGCGCCCGTCTCCCGAAGGTGCCGGGAGCTACCTCATCCAGCCGGCGCACAGCAACGCGTGCGTCACCATCCCCGGAGGTATCGCCACCCCGGGCGTCCTCGCACGGCAACTCCCGTGCGCCACCCCGCCCACCGGGCAGAGCTTCACCTTCGAGTCCGTCCCCGCCCCGACCGGCATCCCGGACATCACGACCAACTGATCGATCCGATCCGACGCGCCTAGCCGCCGGGGTTGACGGTCCCGTGCGCGGTCAGTGCCCCAGCACGCCGCGGATCCAGCCGTCCACCGTGCCGGTCAGGTCGTGTTGCCCGGCCGCGTGGTCCGGCAGGAACGTGTGCACCGAGTCGCCGCTGTGGAACGTGCCGCGCTCGTCGAACTCCAGCACCACCTCGACCCGGTACGGGTCGGTGACGAAGGACAGCTCGATCTCGTTGCAGAGCCCGGCGATCCAGGCCTCCCACGACGCGCCGTGGAACGAGGCCAACGACTTCCACCCGTGGCGAGCCATCGTTCGCGAGCTGAGCGAGGACTGCTCGGCAGTAGCGAGCAGTACGGCAGCGACACCACCCCCATTGACTACGACGCCTGGCCGTTCAACCAGGCCCTGAGCGCGGCCCGAGCCGCCGGAACGCTGCGGGTTTACCGGCTGGGCTCGGCATGGAGCGGTACCACTATCTCGGTGAGCGGATGTCCTTCTGGATGCCTCGACGGCCAGCGGCGACTGTCCGCTGAATCGACGGTCCCACCTACCGGTCACGTGCTGGTCAGTGGACCGGATGTTGCTGGACCGGGCCAATCATGAGGGAGTGGGTGGTCGGGCCCGTGCAGTGCTCGGTCTTCCAGGGGAGGAACAGCGCGGCCGTCTGGTTCGGAGGGTAGATCCGTAGCCCCTCGGCGGGTGCGAGCCGGCACTGCGCCGGGTCGTACCCGCTCACGCCGTTGGCATCGTGCAGCACCGCGCCCGCCGTACCGTGCGGCGGCAGCGTGACCGTGGCGACCGTGCCTGGGGAGCGGTCAGCGGGGTTGCCCGACTGAATGCCGTTCTCGGCAACATACGACACGCCCGGGTAGCCGATCATCGTGCAGGCTGTGTCAGAGGTGTTCGTGAACACCAAGGTCGAATAGTACTGACCCGCGCCGAGGCTCACGTCGGTTTGCGCAACGGTCAGTCGGCTGGTCGCACACTCCTGAGGTCCAGCAGCGGGGACGGGGGCGCTGGGCGACGCGGTGGTGCCCGGCGGATCGGTGCTCGGCGGGGTAATCGTCGAGGGACTGCTGCTGGACGGCGCGGTCACATTGCCCGCGCTGCTGGAGCCATGGCCCGAACTGTCCGAACAGCTGGCCAGAGCCAGCACCGCAGCGGCCAGCACCGCGAAGGCTGTGACGACGGAAGGTGCTTGGTGGCGGTTCGAGTGGGTAGTCATCTCGCACACTCCCGTCGTGGAGTCGGGCCTCTCCCGTCGGCGCCCGGTCGCACTTCGAGCATGCGCCACAACGACGGGGTTGTCACGATCCGTTACGGCTTGTGTTGAGTCGGGTGGGACCGGGGCCGCCCAGCGAGACAAGACACGTGATCCGCAACCGGGTCACCGGAGCCTCGAGATCTCGGGAGGAGCCGGTGGCGAGGTGCTTTCGTGGGCGCCTCGTCGCCTGGCAGGGGCTGGGCGAGGTGCCGAGGATCTTGTTTCCTGGCTGGGGTCAGTCCTTCCGGCCACGTGCTGAGAACTCCGAGGCAGTGCCCGTCGTCCTGGCCGTCACGCGTACCCAGCTGTGTAGTTCCTTGGGGTGGTTTCGGGTCGTGATGACCGGTGTTCAGGCCGGCATGCTGTCATGATCGCTATTCCGGGGCGGACCTGATCGTTCGCGGCAAGGCGATCCAGATGAACGGCTTCGGGACACTGGAGGCAGGCCAGGAATTGCCGCTGGTCAAGTAGGGGGGGAGGCGGGCCCGGGGCCGTCGTACCTCGACCCCGGGTCGGGCGGCCCGGAGAACGACTTCACCAACCGCAACACCACCTTCATGACCTGGAACCAGCTCCACTTGGCCCGCATGCTCAAGGACGCCGGCGGCATCCCGGCCCACGGCAACGAGCGCTCCGAGTGGGACGCCGGCTGCCGCTTCGACTTCGAGAACCCCGAACACCGCTGAGTCGCCGGGCATTTGTGATCTCGGGCCGGAAGCCCGGCCGGGCTCGCGACGCTCCACCCAGGGCCCGGTCGGATGAGCCGACGACGCGACCGGGCGCCGCGTCGTCGACCACGCCTTACGCGTTCGGGTCCCAGGCGAAGAGCCGCTCGAAGATGCCCCGGTCGCCGTCGACCTTCACCGAGTCCAGCGGGGTGCGTCCGTAGAACCACAGGACCAGCTCACCGGCCGTGCCCCGGGCAGAGGCGTCGGCCGGGGCCTGGGCCTCGCCCTCGCCGGCAGCCGGGAGGCGGACCGCGCGGGCGCCATCTGCCTCGACCGTGAAGCGCCAGGAGCGGCCCTCGGTGGCGTGGTAGTCGACGACGGCCGGCTCGTGCGGCCAAACGCCCGACCACGCGCAGCAGGTGAACAGGAAGTCCTCGACGCCGTCCAGCGCCACCTCCGCCGGCAGCGGCTGCGCGGCGCCCACGGTGAGCTGGGCGTCATAGGTGTGCATCGCGATCTCCTGAAGCTGGTGCCGGGCGACGGCACCGCTGGTCCGCGGCGACTGCGAGGCGCCCCACCACGTCCAGCACTCGGCGTCCGGGCCGACCTCCCGCAGGGTGTCCAGCAGTTCCCGCGTCGACGCGGCCAGCCAGGCCACCAATGCCTCGCGCTCCCGGGGCGCCTGCGCCTCGGCGCGCGCCGCTATGGCCTCGGCCGGCGGGGCGTCGGCCGGGCCGGCCTCGACGACGGCGGCCCAGAACGGGCGGCCCGAGCCCAGGTGCTGCGCCAGGTCGAACAGCGTCCACTCGGGACAGGTCGGCACCTGCACGTCCAGGCTGGGAGCGGCGGCGATCGCGGCCCGGAAGGCCGTCGCCCGCTCGTCGATCAGTCGCAGCAGGTCAGGGAGTTCAAGGTTCTTCTGCACTACGACTGTCTATCACCGCACTCCGGCGGCCGAAAGCGAATTTCCCGGCCGCCGCCTGCCGACGCCGCCGCCCGAACCGCCGCCGACACCGAACCTCCTTGGAAACCACCGCAGTTCCCCATCGGCTTCACTCCAAGCTGGGGTTCGGAACTCGTCCACTCGGTACGCTCCCTGCGATCCGCGCTTCACTGTGCTCAGGCCCGCCATCGCGGTACCGGGGCAGGACCGCGACCCCGTCCGGCAGAGCCACCTGGTCGGGGGGAACCACGATCAGCTCCGTGTTCGTGCCCACGGCGGCCCGCACCAGCGCGTCTGCCGCACTCTCCTCCCAGTAGTAGCGGACACCGAAGACTTCGAGCTCCGCACCGGAAAGCGCGAGATCAGTCGGCGCCGCACCGGCCCACAGCGGCGGCAGGGCCGGCAGAGCGGGACTGATCAGCAGGGCGGCTGCCTGGCCGCGCTGAAGAGCCGCGACGGTAGCGGCCAGCCCCTCACTCGTGTCCTGGTCGCGGGCACGGCCGGCGAGGAAGGCATCGACTCGGTGCTGATCACGGTCGGCCAGCCGGTCGGCCATCAGCAGGCCGACCTCCTTCTCCAGGACTGCACGGCCGGGCTCGGGCCGGTGGTGGTCGGCCTCACGCAATCGGACGATCCGGCGTGCCAGACGGCCCGGGGCCAGGCGGATCAGCGTGTTCGCGGCCCAGGAGTCTCCGGCGATCACGACCAGTTCGGGGGTGTCGTCCGGAGCGGCGTCTGCCAGTTGGCCGAGGATCCGCCCGGCCTCCTGCGGCCAGCTGCCGAGCGGGATCCGCTGGTGGCCGGCGGCCGAGTTGACGCGGTTGTGCGGCCATCGGCCCACGTCGTGGTCGACCTCCAGCTCATCTTGGGCCTCAGCGTCGTGAGTCGGGTGGACGCGGTGGAGGGAGACGGCGGCGTACGGGATGTCCGGGGCGCGTTGGAGGAGCAGCGGCAGGACGTCGGGCAGCACGCCATAGCGGGCGGTGTCCCGGGCCGGCGGCTCCGGAAGGCGTTCGTCCAGCAGGATTCGTCCCGCGGATGCGAAGACGGCCTGTCCGTGTCGGCCCGTGACGTCCCGGTCTCTTCCGGCCCCCGCGACGACCGTGCCGATCGACTGGACGGTGTCCGTGTCGGCTTCATGGGCCACGAGGTTGTCCCGCAGGTGCCGCCATCGCAGTTCGATCGCCGGGTCCGGATCGTCGATGTCGCGGGAAGTGTCGAGATACACGGACGCGACGGGGGAGGCAGGCTCGTAGAGGCGGTGCAGGAACTGGGATTTCACGGTGTCCTCCCTTCGGTCATCCCTCGGTCATCGTCCTCGGAGCGGTTCGTCCAGGCGTCGCCGGAGTCCTCGAGGGCGACCCGGAGTCAGCACCGCCTCCAGCGCTGGTCAGATCCCCGGGACCGGGCCGGTGTAGACCAGCTCCGCCGCGGTGTGCTGCGCCCGGCGCAGGTGGGCGCAGGCGCGCTCGACCGCGGCAATGGCCTGACCCAGCTCGGACGCGACCTCCGCCTGCCGCTGAACGGGAGTCGGCGGGTCGGCGTAGACGGCCAGATGCTCCGGGTCGATCGCGTTCAGACCGGCGGCGAGCTGGTGCAGTGAACGCGGCAACTGCTCCAGCAGACCGGCCAGCGCGCCGATGGTGTGATGGACGTCCGTCGGATAGGGACAGGCGCCGGTCCGCACCGTGCACTCGTTGAGACGACGGACCTCATCGGCGGCTGCGACCGCGATCTCGCACGGTGTGCGATCCATGAGCATCACGCCACCTCCTTGATCTGCACCTCGATGCCGGCCGGTGCTCAGGCGTGGACCGGAACGCGCACCGGTCGGCCCCTGGCGCCGGGCCGGGACGGAGCCAGGCACACGGGCGGCCTCTCGGGCTCCGGCACCGCTCCGGGGGCTCCCTCATCGTGCTCCTGCGCCGCGACGGCGGCCCCGCTCATCGCCGCGCGCAGTTCGGCCACCGTTCGCGGCGCCTCGGTCGAATGGACCGCGACGCGCGTGAACGGCGAGGGCCGGTTCAGGTCGACGCTCACCACGACGTCCTTGGACGGACGCAGGGCCACGAAGTCCCGGCCGCCGGGATGCCGCCACACCCCCAGGCACAGCCGGCCGGGGACCAGCAGGCCGCTCTCGCGAACTCCGCGGACAACCCTCCACGGCTGCCTGGTGACCGTGACCTGCTCCACCGCCGTCAGCGGCACCCGCACCGGCCCAGACCGCGCCACGAGCCGCTCCCACCAGCGCAGCCGGACCACCAGGTCCGCGCCTTCGACCGTCAGCCTCGCCACCGCCTCACACCCCCTCTCCGGCGTCGGTGTCGACCTTCGCCCGGTCACCGTCCGGGTCAGGCGCACCGGCCTGCGCCGGCTGGGCGTGATCCCCCGCACCGAGCGGCGGCGCACCGTGCCGCTCCGGCCGGTGACCCGCGGCGTCCCCGATCGACAGACGCGGTGTACCGACCGGGCCCGGCGGCGTCGGAATGAGCCGGCGGGCGAGAACGCGTCCCACCCAGCGGCGCCCGCACTCGGGGCAGGGCGGTGCACCCTGGGGAGTGTACGGCGAGTCCACCACTACGCCGTCGCGGGAGAAGTACTCCCAGTCCCGTTCGTCGTCATCGCGGTAGTGCTGGACGTCGTAGTCCATGCTCCACTGGCGCCAGCAGTGGCCGCAGGTGAACTCCACGCGTTCCAGTGCCAGTTCCGTGATCACTGTCGACACCTCCTTCGTCGACGCGGTTCGCTGTCCGGCTCACGCAGTCGCTGCGGCGGCACGGCATCCAGCCGGGCCGTCCTGTGGACCGCCCCACCAGTCCGTATACCTCCAAACCGGTCGTCGACACAACCGCAGAACGAGGTTTCCTTGAAGCGGGCGTCCAGGTTGTCTCCAACATCACGATCCTTGAGCGGAGGCGGGCCAGGGGTGCATCCGGGCTGTGGCGGGCGGTCGGCCGGATCATCGAGGGGCGTGCGGTGCGGCTGCGGCAGGCTCGGCGATGTGGATGGTGAGGTGTCCTGCTTCGGCGTCGGCGGTGACGGTCGAGCCGTCGGCGATGTCGCCGGCGAGCAGGGCCCGGCCGATGCGGGTTTCGACTTCGCGCTGGATGAAGCGCCGCAGGGGCCGGGCCCCGTAGACGGGGTCGAATCCCTGGTCGGCGATGTGGCGGCGGGCCGCTTCGGTCAGGCGCAGGTCCAGGCGGCGGTCGGCGAGGCGGTGGCGCAGGTCCTCGGTCAGCAGGTCGACGACGCGTTCGATCTCGGGCAGGGTGAGTGGCTTGAAGAGGACGACGTCGTCGATGCGGTTGAGGAACTCGGGCCGGAAGTGGCGGCGCAGTTCGTCCATGACGGCGGCGCGGGCGCCTTCTTTGATCTCGCCGTCGGGGGTGACTCCGTCGAGGAGGTGGTGGGAGCCGATGTTGCTGGTCATGATGACCACGGTGTTGCGGAAGTCGACGGTGTGGCCCTGGGCGTCAGTGAGCCGGCCGTCGTCGAGCAGCTGTAGCAGTGTGTTGAAGACGTCCGGGTGGGCCTTCTCCACCTCGTCCAGCAGCACGACGCTGTAGGGCTTGCGGCGCACCGCTTCGGTGAGCTGGCCGCCCTCTTCGTAGCCGACGTAGCCGGGTGGGGCGCCGACGAGGCGGGAGACCGTGTGCCGCTCCTGGTACTCGCTCATGTCGAGGCGGACCATGTTGTCCTCGGTGTCGAACAGGGCTGCGGCCAGTGTGCGGGCGAGTTCGGTCTTGCCGACGCCGGTGGGGCCGAGGAAGAGGAAGGAGCCGATGGGCCTGCGGGGGTCCTTGACGCCGGAGCGGGCGCGGATGACGGCGTCGGCGACGAGTTGGACGGCTTCGTCCTGGCCGATGACGCGTTCGTGGAGGATCTCGTCCAGCCGCAGGAGCTTGTGCCGCTCGCCCTCCAGCAGGCGGCTGACGGGGATGCCGGTCCAGCGGGCGACGATGGCGGCGATCTCGTCGTCGGTGACGACCTCCCGCAGCAGCCGTCGCCCGCCCTGCTTGACGGCCAGCTGGTCCTCTTCCGCGCGCAGGCGGCGTTCGAGGTCGGGCAGGCGGCCGTGGCGCAGTTCGGCGGCGCGGTTGAGGTCGTAGGAGCGTTCGGCGTCCTCCGCCTGGGTGCGGACCTGTTCGATCTCCTCGCGCAGGGCCTGGACCTTGCGCAGGGCTTGGCGTTCCGATTCCCACTGGGCGCGCAGGGCGTCGGCCGCGGCGCGGGCGTCGGCCAGTTCGCTGCGCAGTTCGGACAGGCGGTTGCGGCCGGCGGGGTCGTCCTCCTTGGCGAGGGCGGCTTCCTCGATCTCCAGGCGGCGTACCCGGCGGGTGAGTTCGTCGAGTTCGGCGGGCATGGAGTCGATCTCGGTACGCAGCATGGCGCACGCTTCGTCGACGAGGTCGATGGCCTTGTCGGGTAGGAAGCGGTCGGAGATGTAGCGGTGGGAGAGGGTGACGGCGGCGACCAGGGCGCTGTCCTGGATCTTGACGCCGTGGAAGACCTCGAGGCGTTCGCGAAGGCCCCGCAGGATGGAGACGGCGTCCTCCTCGCTGGGTTCGTCGATCATCACGGGTTGGAAGCGGCGTTCGAGAGCGGCGTCCTTCTCGACGTGTTTGCGGTACTCGTCCAGGGTGGTGGCGCCGATCATGTGCAGTTCGCCGCGGGCGAGCATGGGCTTGAGCATGTTGCCGGCGTCCATGGAGCCTTCGGCCGCGCCGGCGCCGACGACGGTGTGCATCTCGTCGACGAACAGCAGGATGCGCCCGGCGGCGGCGGTGACTTCGTGGAGGACGGCCTTGAGGCGTTCCTCGAACTCGCCGCGGTACTTGGCGCCGGCGACCAGGGAGGCGAGGTCGAGGGCGAAGACGGTCTTGTCGCGCAGGCCCTCGGGGACGTCGCCGTGGGCGATGCGCTGGGCCAGTCCTTCGGCGATGGCGGTCTTGCCCACGCCCGGGTCGCCGATCAGCACGGGGTTGTTCTTCGTCTTGCGGGAGAGGATCTGCACGACGCGACGGATCTCCGCGTCACGGCCGATGACCGGATCGAGCTTGCCGGCGCGGGCCTCGGCGACGAGGTCGCGCCCGTACTTCTCCAGCGCCTCGTACGTGACCTCGGGCATGGCGGAGGTGACGCGCTGGTTGCCGCGCACGCCGGTCAGCGCGTTCAGGAAGCGCTCCCGGTTCAGGCCCTGGTCGTGCAGGATGCGCCCGGCGGCGCTGTCGGTGCCTTCCTGCAGCAGGGCGAGCAGGAGGTGCTCGACGGACACGTACTCGTCCTTGAGCCGTTCGGCCTCCTGTTCGGCGGTGTCCAGCAGGCGGGCCAGGCGCTGGGTGAGGAACACCTGCCCCGGCTGGGCGCCGGGGCCGGACACGCTCGGGCGGCGGGCGAGTGCGGCCTCCACTGCGGCGCGCACCTGGTCGGCGTCGGCTCCGGCGGAGGTGAGCAGCCGGGGGATCAGCCCGTCGGCCTGGTCGAGCAGGGCCAGCAGCAGGTGTTCACCGTCGACCTCGACGTGGCCGAAGCGCAGGGCCTTGGTCTGGGCGTCCTGCAGGGCTTCCTGGGATTTCTGCGTCAGCCGGTTCATGTCCACGGCGGAGTCATCTCCCGGTGGTGGGGCGTCGGGCGAGTGCGGCTTCGAGTCGGTCGATGCGGTCCAGCAGGTCGAGGACGACTCCGAGGGCGGCGTAGTTGAGGCCCAGGCCGGAGCGCAGGCGCTGGATGCGGGCCACCCGCCCCAGGTGGGTGGCGTCGAAGTACGGCTGACCGGCCGGACCGGTGCCGGGTTCCAGCAGGCCGAGTGCGACGTAGCGGCGCACCAGGTCGGGGTGCAGTCCGGTGGCGGCGGCGAACTCGCCCAGGGTGACGCCGATCCGGCGGACGCCGACCACGCGCACCAGCGGGTAACGGTCCGGGGTGTGCGTCATGTCCGATCAGCCCCTTCTCCTGCTGCTGTGGTGCGCTCGGGGATCGAAGCCGGATTCCTCGGCCAGGCGCCGGTACAGGTCGCGTTCGGCCGGGGCCGGCTCCGGCGGAACCATGATCTTCACTTCGGCGTACAGGTCGCCGGCCGGGCCGCGCGGGTTGGGCATGCCGCGTCCGCGCAGCCGCAGCCTGCGCCCGCTGGACGAACCCGGCGGCAGGTCCACTTTGGCCGGCCCGCCGGGGGTCTCGACCGGCACCGAGGCTCCCAGGGCGGCTTCCCACGGGGCGACCGGCAGGTCGACGGTGATGTCCCTGCCCTGGACGCGGTAGCGCGGATGCGGGGCCAGGCGCACGACCAGGTACAGGTCGCCGGCCTGTCCACCGCCGCTGGCCGCCCCGCCCTGCCCGGCCAGGCGGATGCGCTGCCCGTCGGTGACTCCACGCGGAATGTTGACCTCGTAACTGCGTTCTCCGGCTGCGGTGTCGAGCGTGATGCGGCGCCTGCCGCCGGTGTAGGCGTCTTCCACCGGGAGGGTGATCTCGGCCTCCTGGTCGGCGCCCGGCATCCGGCCGAAGCCGCCCGGGCCGCGGCCTGCGCCGCCGAACAGGTCCTCGAAGTCGGCCCCGGCGAAACCGCCCGCACCGAAACCGCCCGCACCGAAACCGCCCGCACCGAAGTCGCCCGCACCGAAGCCGCCCGCACCGAAGCCCTGGCCACCGCCGGTGTTCACGTACACCCGGCGGCCCCCGCCCGCCCCGCCCGCCCAGAACGGACCGCCCGGACCGGCCGTCGCACCCTCGCCCACCTGCTGCCACGCCGGTCCGAACCGGTCGTAGCGGGCCCTGCTGCCCGGGTCGGAGAGGACCTGGTACGCCTCGCTGATCTCCTTGAACCGCTCCTCGGCCCCCGGCTCCTTGTTGAGGTCCGGATGCCAGCGGCGCGCCAGACGGCGGTACGCGTTCTGGATCTCCTCGCCGCCGGCCTGCCGGGAGACCCCCAGCACGTCGTAGTAGTCACGGTTCGATGCCATGGAGCCCGCTCACTCCTGCGCTTTCGCGGCCACCGACACCACCGCCGGGCGCAGCAGTCCGTTGTCGCTGTCGTAACCGGCGCGCAGCACCTCGAGGATGCTGCCCGGTGGGGCGCTCGAGTCGGGGCGGACCTGGGCGGCCTCGTGCCGGGCCGGATCGAAGGGCTCACCGGGTTCGGCGATCCGCCGGTACCCGAGCTGCTCGAGCACCGCGTACGCCTGGCGGCACACGGCCTGGACCCCGGCGACGATGCTGTGCGGATCGGCCGCGGCATGGTGCAGCGCGAGCTCCAGGTGGTCCAGGACCGGCAGCCACGCGGCGGTCACCCGGTCGCGTTCGACTTGGCCTGCCTGCGCCAGCTCGCGCTCGTAGCGCTTGCGGAGGTTCTGCGTCTCCGCCACGGCCCGCTGCCAGCGGTCCCGCAACTCCTCGACGTCCAGTTCCGGCAGCACCGGAACACCCGCGGGTCGCTCGGTCGGCCCTCCGGTGGCGGGCGCCTCGACGCCACCGGGCGTGGCGTCGTCCGCCGGCCCGCCCTGTCCGGCCGGCTCGGCGCCGACCGGGTCCTCAGCCCGCCGCGCGGGCTCTCGTGCCTCGTCGCTCATCGGGACATCACCCCACAGCCCGCCTCATCGGGTCGCTTCCCACCTGGATCAGCCGGGCCTGAACTCGGCGTCGATCACGTCGTCATCGCCGCCCGGCGGGCGCCCGCCCGCGGGCCCGCCCTGCGCCGAACCGCCGTCCGGCCCGCCACCGGAGGCTGCGAGGCCGTGCAGCACCTGCTGCAGGTCTCCGGTCAGGGAACGCACCCGCTCCAGCGGCGCCTCCTCCTTGACGGCCTGCCGCGCGTCCGCCACCAGCGCCTCGGCCCTGGCCTTGTCGTGCACCGCGACCACGTCCCCCAGCTCGGCGAGCCGCCGCTCCACCTGGTAGGCGACGCTGTCGAGTTCGTTGCGCGCCTCCACCAGCTCCCGGATGCGGGAGTCCTCGGCCCGGTTGCGCTCGGCCTCCTCGACCATCTTCTGCACCTCGGACTCCTCCAGCGTCCCGCTGCCGGAGACGGTGATGCTCTGCTGGGCGCCGGTGTCCTTGTCCTTCGCGGACACGTTCAGGATGCCGTTGGCGTCGATGTCGAACGTCACCTCGATCTGGGGCACGCCGCGGGGCGCGGCCCGGATGTTCTCCAGCCGCACCCGGCCCAGCACCCGGTTGTCGGCGGCCCGCTCGCGCTCGCCCTGCAGCACGACCACGTCCACGGCCGGCTGGTTGTCCTCGGCGGTGGTGAACGTTTCGCTGCGCCGGGTCGGAATGGTGGTGTTGCGCTCGATCAGTCTGGTCATCAGCCCGCCGAGCGTCTCCACGCCCAGGGACAGCGGCGTGACGTCCAGCAGCAGGACGTCCTTGACCTCGCCCTGGAGCACCGCGGCCTGCACGGCCGCGCCGAGAGCCACGACCTCGTCCGGATTGACGGACATGTTCGGGTCCTTGCCGCCGGTCAGGCGGCGCACCAGCGCCTGCACCGCCGGGATCCGGGTCGACCCGCCGACCAGGATGACCTCGTCCAGGTCATCAGCGCTCACCTTGCCGTCCGCCATCGCCTGCCGCACCGGGCCCATGCACCGCTCCACCAGATCGGCGGTGAGCTGTTCGAAGGCGGCCCGGGAGACCGTGGTCGTCAGGTGCTTGGGCCCGGAGGCGTCCGCCGTGACGAACGGCAGGTTGATCTGCGTCTGCGCGGTGGCCGACAGCTCCACCTTCGCCTTCTCGGCCGCCTCGTAGAGCCGCTGCAGCGCCTGCGGGTCACGCCGCAGATCGATGCCGTTCAGCCGCTTGAAGTCGTCCGCCAGATGGTCCACCAGGCGCCGGTCGAAATCGTCACCGCCCAGGTGTGTGTCACCGGCGGTCGACCGCACCTCCACCACGCCGTCGCCCACGTCCAGAATGCTGACATCGAACGTGCCGCCGCCCAGGTCGAAGACCAGCACCGTCTCGTGCCGCTTCTTGTCCAGCCCGTACGCGAGCGCTGCCGCGGTCGGCTCGTTCACGATCCGCAGCACCTCCAGCCCCGCGATCCGGCCGGCGTCCTTCGTCGCCTGCCGCTGCGCGTCGTTGAAGTACGCGGGCACCGTGATCACGGCCTGCGAGACCTTCTCGCCCAGCTGCTTCGACGCGTCCTCCGCGAGCTTGCGCAGCACCGCGGCCGACACCTCCTCCGGGGCGTACGACTTGCCCCGCACCGAGAACCGTGCCGCGTCCTCCGGACCCGCCACCACCTCGTACGAGACCTGTTCCGCCTCCGTGCCCACCTCGGCGAAGCGGCGGCCGACGAACCGCTTCGCGGAGTACACCGTGCCCTGAGGGTTCAGCACCGCCTGCCGGCGCGCCATCTGCCCCACCAGGCGCTCCCCGGTGTCGGTGAACGCCACCACCGACGGCGTCGTCCGCCCGCCCTCCGCGTTGGTGATCACCCTCGGCTGCCCGCCCTCGTACACGGCGATCACCGAGTTCGTCGTTCCCAGATCGATGCCCACAGCCTTCGCCATCGCCCTGCCTCCGCGTTGGACCGCCACCCCGGCGTGGTGGACCGACTGCACGGCACGTCCCGCCGGGAGCCTTGCACTGCGCCTTTCCCTGCGATACCCACCCAAACCGGTCCGCTCCGCCGAACCGGCGCGGAAGGGCGGCAGGTTGACCTGAGCCTGGTCTTGTCAAGTCTCCTGCGCCGAGGTATATCAGAAATGTCGGGCAATACCACCCGACAGCAGCAGTCGAGATCCGAGGAGGCGAAGCACGATGCTGCTGCAGAGTGATCCCTTCCGTGCACTGGACCGTGTCACCCAGGAGCTCTTCGACGCCGGGCGGCGCCTGCCGGCGGTGCCGATGGACGCCTGGCGGGAGGACGGCGAGGTGTGGGTCACCTTCGACCTGCCCGGTGTCGATCCCGACTCCGTCGACGTGCAGGTCGACAACGGGGCACTGACCGTGACCGCCGAGCGCAAGCCGGCGTACGGGGACGACGCCCAGGTCCTGATCTCCGAGCGACCGGTCGGCACGTTCACCCGCCAGCTCTCCCTCGGGGAGGCACTCGACACCGAACACA
Source organism: Kitasatospora sp. NPDC001132 (assembly GCF_053598415.1). NCBI lineage: Bacteria > Bacillati > Actinomycetota > Actinomycetes > Kitasatosporales > Streptomycetaceae > Kitasatospora > Kitasatospora sp. NPDC001132. The sequence goes on from NZ_JBSFKF010000011.1 coordinate 139,620, forward strand.
TCGAGGCCGCCTATGAGGCGGGTGTGCTGAAGCTGCACATCCCGGTAGCCGAGCAGGCCAAGCCTCACAAGATCGAAATCAAGGGCGGCAAGAAGGAACTGCGGTCCTGACCGACCGTCCGGTGCTGGAGTCTCTGCAGGCGGACGCCGCGGGGACTCCACGAGCCGGGAGCGGGACGTCCCCGGGGAGTGGCCCTGCTCGGCGCGGACGACCTGCTGCCGGCCCGGCTGCTCCGGCCCCGGCCGAGCTCGGTCCGGATGCGGCTGCCGTCCGGCGAGGAGTCGGCCGAGCTGGTCGACCGGGTGGTCGCCGAGCCGGACGCGCCGCCGGTCAGCCGGGACCTGATGACCGGCGAGCTGGTCGCCCGCGACTCCTCCTGACCGCGGGACCCGGGGGCGGGGGCTGAGGGAGCTGCGGAGCCGCGGCCGAGCGCGCGACCGGGGCCCGGGCCGGCAGCGGTTCTGCCGACCCGGGCCCCGAGGTGTCCTCAGCGCGCCGACAGGCGCGGGGTGCGCGGCGGTTCCGTCCGGCGGCTGCCGGTCGCCTCGAAGGCGGCGCCGAGGGCCAGCAGGGCGTTGTCGTCATAGGCGCGGCCCGCGAAGGTCAGGCCGACCGGCATGCCGGTGTCCGCCATGGTGCCCATGGGGACGGTGACCGTCGGGATGCCGAGATGGCGGGGGACCAGGTTGCCGTTGGCGACCCAGACGCCGTTGCGCCAGCCGAGGTCGGCGGACGCCTCGGAGACGTCCATGTCGGCGGGCGCCACGTCGGCGACGGCGGGGAACACCACCGCGTCCAGGCCCAGTCCGTCCATCCACAGCTCCAGGTCGACCCGGCGGGTCTCCTCCAGCCCGCGCAGCCCCTGCTCCAGGTGCGGCATGTCGGTGAAGGACGCGTACGGGCGCTCCCGCACGAAGCGCGGGTAGTCGCCGATCGAGTCGTCGAAGTTGTCGTAGCGGTCGGGGAGTTCACCCTCGTGCTTGGGGAAGATGCGGTCGCCGTCGACCTCGGCCAGGGTGGCGAGCGCAGGGTCGCCGTTGGCGCGCAGGAAGTCGTCCCAGGCCCAGGCGGAGAGGTCCTCGATCTCCACGGCGAGGTAGTCACGGCCGACCAGGCCGCGGGTGAACAGCGAGGGCGCGCCGGGGCGGTCGGACTCGTAGTTGGTCACGACCGGGAAGTCGACCTCGACGACCTCGGCGCCGGCCGCCTCCAGGTCGTGGCGGGCGGCGTCCCACAGGTCGATCACCGAGGGGCGGGTGTCGATCCGCAGGCCGGTCGGCCCGCCGATGCCGCCCTCGGGGTTGGTGCCGGCGTCGGGATCTGCGTTGATGTACATCCGGGGGACACCGACGCGCTTGCCGGCCAGCGTGGCGCGCGCCGCCGCCGGGTCGGCGGGTGCGAGCGCCGGGTACGAGGCGGGGCGCACCTGCGACGCGGCGGGGATCGGCACCCACGGCTGGGAGCGCCAGAGGTCGCCGCGGGTCTCCGGGTCGTCGCCGACCACGACGTCGAGCAGTTCGAGCAGGTCGGCCATGGTGCGGGTGTGCGGGACGACGACGTCCATGGTCGGTACGAGCGGCCAGTTGCCGCGCACCGAGATGACGCCGCGGCTGGGGGTGTAGGCGCACAGCGCGTTGTTGGAGGCGGGCGCCCGGCCCGAGGACCAGGTCTCCTCGCCGAGGCCGAAGGCGCCGAAGGACGCGGCCGTCGCGGTGCCGGAGCCGTTGGAGGAGCCGGAGCCGTAGGCGCTGGTGAGCCAGTCGGCGCTGTACGGGCTCTCCGCGCGGCCGTACACGCCGCGCTGCATGCCGCCGTTGGCCATCGGCGGCATGTTGGTCAGGCCGATGAGGACGGCCCCGCCGGCGCGCAGCCGCTCGATGGCGAAGGCGTCGCGCTGGGCGACGAGGTGCTCGAAGGCCGGCGAGCCGGCCGCGGCGGTCAGGCCCTTGGCGAGGTAGCTGTCCTTGGCGGTGTACGGGATGCCGTCCAGCGGGCCGAGGGTCTCGCCGCGCGCGCGGCGGGCGTCGGAGGCCTCGGCCTCGGCACGGGCGTCCGGGTTCATCACGACCATCGCGTTGAGCGCGGTGGCGGTGCCCGGCCGGTCGTACGCCTCGATCCGCGCGAGGTAGGCGTCGAGCAGGCCGACCGCGGTGGTCTCGCCCTTCTCCAGCGCCGTGCGCAGCTCGGCGATACCGGTCTCCACAACATCGAATCCGCGCGTCATGCGGGTGTCTCCTGGATGGTCGGGTCGGGGTGACGAACCGCCGGTCGGGCGGTTCGCGGTCGGGATGCGTCCGGTCGTACGGCCGGGTGCAGAGATCGGCAGCTGGTGCTGGAACGTTCCAGCGCTTGCACCTTACGTACTGCTGGAACGTTCCAGCAAGGCGCGGGAGCCGGGATGGGGATCGGTGCGGGGCTGGGTCTAGACTTCCGGGCTGTGACCAGCCGCTCCGTGACCCTGATCGACGTGGCCCGGGCGGCCGGGGTGTCCAAGAGCACCGCCTCCAACGCGCTGGGCGGCTCCGGCCGTGTCTCCGGAACCACGCGGGAGCGGATCCGGGAGGTGGCCCGGGAGCTCGGCTACCGGCCGAACACCGCGGCGCGCAGCCTGCGTCGTTCCAGCACGGGCGCGATCGGGCTGCACCTGCCGCGCACCGCGACCCGCCTGGACTACTACATGAACCTGGCGTTCGGCGCGGTCGAGCGGGCCAGGGAGGACGGTCTGGACCTCGTCCTGCTGGCCCCCGGCACGGCATCCGGCGGCAGGCTCGCCTCCCGGGTCGACGGCCTGCTGGTGATCGACCCCGAGGTCGACGACCAGACCGTGCCGGACCTGCTGAACGCGGGGGTGCCGGTCGTCACCGGCGAGCGCCACCTCGGCGGGGGAGCCGCGCCGAGCGGCGCGGTGGTGTGCGACAACGCGGCCTCGCTGCTCGCCCTGCTGGACCACCTCGCCGAGCGCGGCGCCCGCCGCCCGGCGCTGCTGGTGCCCGGCCCGGCTTCGGACTGGGCGGCGGCGCTGCGGCGCGCCGCGCGCACCTGGAGCCGCCGGGAGGGCGCCGAGGTGATCGTGCGGACGGTGCCGTTCGCGGCGACGCCGGCCGAAGTCGAGGCCGTCACCGCGGACCTGGTCGCCGGCATCCCGGGCCTGGACGCGGTGGTCAGCGCCCCCGACGGCGCGGTGGTCGGGGTGCTCGCGGCCGCGGCGCGGGCCGGCCTGCGCCCAGGAACCGATCTGCTGGTGGCGGCGTGTGTCGACGGCGCCGCCGCACGCGGATCCAGCCCGCAGGTGACGGCGGTCGACCTGCGGCCCGCGGACTACGGTCGGGCCTGTGCGGCCCTTCTCGCTGACCTGTTGGCCGGGACGGCCGAGCCCGGCACCGTCCGTCGCCAGGACTGGACGCTGAACGTCCGGGCGTCCACGGCCGGCCGGGCCTGACACCGGTTCACGCGCCCCGTCGAGCCATGGGTGCGGGGGCATGGGGTGAGCACGGACCGGAGCAGCGCCAGGGCACCGAATCCGGGTCCCGCAGGGCCCCGCCCCACCGGAAGGGCGCGGCGCGTACGCGCGCTGCCACGGTCTGCCCGGCGCTCGACGCCGTGTCATGTCTGCTGTGCGCGGGAGTGGTGGCAGCGGGTCCTGGCGCAGCCGCTCGGTGTCACCGCGGGGGCGGGGCCGCCGCTGTCAGAGGCCGCTCCTACAGTGAGGCCCATGGGACTTTCGATATCCGTGGGACTCCTCTACGACCAGGCTCGCAATGACGCCGAGGGGCTCGAATACCACCGCTCGGCCTTCGCCCGCCTCGGCCGGGCGCTCAAGGCGGAGGAGATCAGCTGGCAGGAGCCGGAGATGACCGATCCGCCTCGAACCCGCACCTTCTCCGGCGGCTTCCCCTACGGGTACCTGACCCAGCTGCGCCGCATTCTGGTGCTCACGGACCTCGGTGAACCCGTCACGTCGGCTCTGGAGGTCAGTGAGCGCCAGTACGAGCTCGACTGCGAGAAGGTTCGGGACGAGATGACGAGGTTCGATTCTCATCTGCTCTGCCATTCCGACAGTGCCGGCTACTACGTGCCGGTCGACTTCGAGGACCCGCTCTTCCTTCCCGACGAGGCGGAAGTCGAGGGCGCCGGAATCGTCGGCTCCAGTCAGCGCCTGCTGGCTGAACTTTCGGGCATGGCGTCGTCGATCGGCATCCACCTTGACGACAAGGGCGTTCCCTTCGTGACGGGGGAGGCCGGGGTGACCGCGGATCCCACGACGGACGAACCGTTCGAGACTGAGCGTTTCGCCTGGCACCAGCTCCACCGGGCATGCCTGGCGAGCATCGCCGGCGGCCATGCCATCGTGTTCCACTGACTCTTCGCCGGTACCACTTCGGCACCGGCTTCGGCACCGAGGCCCGACCGTCACATATCGATCACGGTCTCGGGGAGTACGGGACCCTCGGCGGTGTGGTGGTCCGCGCGTCACGGAAGGCGGTCAGCGTTTCCTCCGGGGGACGGCGGCGTCACGCGGCCTGGAGGTCCTTCGCCGCGTCCTTCGAGAGGCTGACCCTCACCAGAGCGGCGGCCAGTCTCGCGAGGTCCTCCGGCGGCACCAGGTCGCCGAGACCGCGGGGCGTGTGCGGCAGACCGAGGTCCTTCGCCGTGCCGCACGCCCGGTCGTCGAAGAACGGGCGCAGCTGCGGCCAGACCGTCTGGGCCTCCCGGCAGAAGATGTCCGCGCCGACCGGGCCGATCCTCGGAACCTCCCGCAGCAGGTCGCGCAGGGCGTCCGGGTCGCCGTCGGCCTCCTCCCGCATCCGGCGCAGGTCGCCGTGCCAGCGGTCGAGCACCAGCTGAGCCCCTTCGCCGAGAGCGGTGGCGGTGCTCTCGTCGTACCGCACGTAGTGGGCGCGGCCCAGCGCGTCCACGCGGTCCTGCCAGTCGGAGTCGGCCATCGCCCGGGGTGTCCGCAGGCCCGCCCGGAACAGCTCCCGGGCGGCGGCGGTGGCCGTGTCGGCCTTGATGCGGATCGAGCAGAGCACCGTGAGCACCAGCAGTTGGTACAATGGCGCGGGCTTGTCGCGCAGCGTGATGCCGGCCTCCTCGGCGTACGTCCGGCCGTGTTCGGACAGCAGCCGGGAGGTGATCGTGTCGACTGTCATCGCCCTGGTACCTCGCCTTCCGTGAAGCCCCGCAGTGCTGCGGCTGCCCCGAATCCGCGCCCCCAAGCCGAACGTGTCGGGCGATGTCGGCAAGGTAGGCGCGGCGACGGATCGGAGGAGGAGCGGTGATGCCCGGAACGGAGACGCTGGCGGAGGACCGCCGGAAGCGGGACTTCCGAAGGACCCGCGAGCCCAGCGGCGAGGGCGGCACCGGTGCCGGCCGGGAGCCCGGCTTCGTGGTGCAGATCCCCCCAGCCCCCGGCCGGGTGCCCCCATCGCCGGCACCAATGCCCGTCGACTTCCGCCTGGAGGTGGACGGTGTGCTCAAGTCCTGGTCGGTTTCCAAGGGGCCGTCCGGTGACCCGCACGACAAGCGCTTGGCCGTGCCCACCGAGGAGCACCCCTTCATCCGCGAGCGAGGCACGCCATGTACTCCTTCCAGCTGCCGGAGCTTCCGGGCGGGCTGCGGCCGTTGCGCGATCCCGGCACCGACCAGCACCACTGACCGCTCCTTGTCGGTCGGCACTCGTGTAGCTACGGGCAGACGCTGTACCGCTGTGCCCCAGGGCGTAGACGGCGTCCCGGCGGTGACCGTGGCTCAGGGCGAACCGGTCCGGCTTCTCGTCGTTGGTCAGGTTCCCGTTCATCGGGGTGAGCGCCCGACGGCGAGCCGACCCGGTGCGTGGGCGCGGGGCCGGCTCCTGGCGATCAGCGCGGCGTGACCTTGCCTGCTGGCTGATCACTTCGCCTGGGAGAGTGAGACCGCGTCGGGGCCGGCGGGGAATCGCAGCTGGCCGGTCGTGTCGTGCACGGCTCGCCACACTGTCTCGGCGACGTCGCTCTCCTTGGTGAACAGGTCCTGGCCCGTGAAGTCGCCCATGGCCTTCTTCGCCCATGGTGCGTAGGGCGCCGGGACCAGCTCGTCCAGCGAGGCGCCCTTCGTCGCGTTGGCCGCGAAGTTCGTCGTCAGGCAGGCGCCCGGCTGGACCGTCTTCGCCTGTACACCGAAGGGCGCGAGCTCGAGCGCGAGGGATGCGGTGAACCCCTCGATGGCCATCTTGCTTGCCTTGTAGACGGCCGAGAGCGGCATGTGGCCCAGCACCACGCTGGAGGTCACGTTGACCACCACGCCGGAGCCGCGCTCGCGGAACTGGGGCAGCACCGCCTGCGTCGTCGCCATCACGCCGAACGTGTTGGTTTCGAAGACTTCCCGCACTCGGGCCATGGGGGTGCCCTCGAACACGCTGATCGACGGGACGCCCGCGTTGTTGACCAGGACGTCGATGGGCCCGGCCGCCTCGAACGCGGCGGTGATGCTCCGGGGCTTGGTCACGTCGAGCTCGACGACGCGGAGCCGGTCCGACTCGGGCAGGACGCCCGCACGCGGCGTCCGCATCGTGGCGATGACGTTCCACCCCTGCGAGTGGAAGTACAGGGCGGTCTCCCGTCCGTATCCGGATGAGGCACCAGTGATCAGAACTGTCTTCATGCGGTGATCCTTGCGATGTGGTGGGATCCGCGGATGGACAGGCACTTTCCTGCCCGCGGAAGCACGGGTGATCCCATTGAATCGCTCTGACCTGCTGGAACAGTAGAACTATCGTCGCTTCGTCTTGCACGATCCTCCCTCATGGTCCGGCCGCTCAAGGAAGGACGCCTGCAGTGCCTCGCAGGCGGGCCGCGTCCTGGCTCGGGGGTGCGCCGAACTGGCGGCGGTACTCGCGGCTGAACTGCGACGGGTTGTCGTAGCCGACGCGGCGGCCGACTCCGGTGACGTCGCCCGGGTGGGTGGCGAGCAGCAGCCGGGCCTCCTGGAGCCGGATCTGTTTCTGGAACTGGATGGGGCTCATCGCGGTCACCGCCTGGAAGTTGCGGTAGAACGCGGAGACGCTCATCCCGGACAGCCGTGCCACGTCCTCGACCCGGAAGGGCTCGGCGTAGTGCTCGCGGATCCAGCGCACGGCCCGGGCGACATGGCTGAGGCCGCTGTCGGCGAGGCCGAGCTGGCGCACCGTCGCGCCCTGCTCGCCGGTGATCAGGCGCCAGAGGATCTCGCGTTTGACCAGCGGGGCCAGTACGGCGCGGTCGCTGGGCTCGTCGAGCAGGCGCAGCAGCCGGACCACCGCGTCGAGCAGCGCGGGCGGGGCGTCGCTTACGGCGATCCCCGACGGAGTGCCTCCGGCGGGGCGGGGGATGTCGCCGGGACCGGCTTGCAGCAGCAGTTCGGCGACGGCGGACGGTTCCAGCGTGAGGCCGAAGCCGAGGGCCGGCTGCTCGGGGGCGGCCTGGATGAACTGTCCGGTGACGGGCAGGTCGACGGATGCGACTAGGTACTGCCCGGCGCCGTACGCGTAGACCCGGTCGCCCAGCGCGAGGCGTTTGGCGCCCTGGGCGATGACTGCGAGCACCGTGCCGGACATCGAGGGCGCCGGCGGATCCGGCCGGTCGACCTTGGAGATGAGGACGCCGTCGATGGCGGTGGTCCAGTCGGGCCGGGCGTGCCGGGCCAGCAGGGTGCGGAGCTCTTCGAGGTGCATGCGTCCATTGCAGCACTGTTCCGTGTTGCAATTCCCGTACTCGCGAGGATCGTGCAAGCACCAGCGAGCATCGTTCTAACGTTTACGCAGGTCACGGCGATTGAATGGAATCACCGCACTCCACAACGCAGAAGAAGGCCTCCATGATTGTCACGTACGGCTTCAACGCCACGCTGACCGCCAGGCCCGGAATGGGCGACCGGCTCGTCGACCTGCTGCTGACCGGCCTGCACGAGGGCAGCCCCGGCGCGAGCGAGTCCTGCGTGGTCTACCTCGTCTCCCGTTCCGCGTCCGCCCCCGACGTCGTCCACGTCACCGAGGGCTGGACCAGCGAGGAGGACCACCACCGGATCTTCGCCGGCGGGGCCGCCCAGGGCATCGTGGCGCAGATCGGCGGACTGCTGGCCAAGGAGTCCGAGTACACCGACCACGTGCCGGTCCGCGGCAAGGCCGCCTTCTGACCCGCCGAACACCCCACACCCCAGCCCCTGCCGCCGCGGTGCCCGCCGAGGCGACCCCGTCCTCGCCCGACCGTCCGCCACCACCCATGAAGGGCAACGACCATGACCACAGCACGCCCCTCCCTCGACCCCGAACTGCATGAACTCCTGGCCGACATGCCGCTGATGTCCCAGCTCAGCCCGGAAGTGCTGGCGCAGGTACGCCCCTTCTCCTCGATGCCCGTCGAACCCCTCCTCGAAGGTCGCGCGATCGACCGGCGCGAGGTCACCGCTGCGAGTCCGGACGGCACCCGGATCCCCTTGTCCGTCTTCAGCCCCGCGAACAGCGATCGCACCACCGCCGCACCCTGCGTCTACTGGATGCACGGCGGCGGGATGGTCATGGGCGACCGCTTCTCACAGATCGACATCCCGCTGGAGTGGCTCGACGCGTTCGGCGCCGTCGTGGTCTCCGTCGACTACCGGCTCGCGCCCGAGTCCACCGGCACCATCCCGGTCGACGACTGCTACCAGGGACTGCTCTGGATCGCCGACCACGCCGCCGAACTGGGCATCGACCCCGCCCGGATCGTCGTCGCAGGCGCCAGCGCGGGCGGCGGCCTCGCCGCCGGCGTCACCCTGCTGGCCCGCGACCTCGGCACCCCGACGATCGCCGCCCAAGTCCTGATCGGCCCCATGCTCGACCACCGCAACACCACCACCTCCAGCCTCCAGTACTCGAACGGGCCCGGCGTCTGGACCCGCGAGATGAACGAATTCGGATGGCGCTGCCTCCTCGGCGACCTCACCGACGACGAGGTACCCGCATACGTCTCACCCGCCCTGGCCGACGACCTCGCGGGCCTGCCGACCACCTACATCGACACCGGCTCCGCCGAAGTCTTCCGCGACGAGGACACCGACTACGCCACCCGCATCTGGGCGGCCGGCGGCCAGGCCGAACTCCACGTCTGGGCAGGCGGCTTCCACGGATTCGACGCCCTGTACCCGCAGGCACACATCTCGGCCACAGCCCGCCGAACCCGCACCGACTGGCTCGCCCGACTCCTGCCCACGAACCCCGCCGCATAGGGGAAGTCGACGGTCAGCTGGTGCACACCCGCGCAACTGACCGTGTTCACGATGTACTCGGCGCCCACCAGGTACTCCTGGGCGACGACCTCGGTGATCGGCTCGCCGAGCACCGTACGGCGGCTGCGCAGCCTGCGCAGCGCGGCGACCGAGTCCTGCGGCAGGTCGCAGAACGACACGCCGTCACCCCACTAGCTGCGCAGGGGTTTGACGACCACGGTCCCGCCCACTTTCTCGTGCCAGGCCAGCAGTTCGGCTTCGTCATCTGTTCGCAGCTGCCGCATGCCTGGGACGCCCTGCGCCTTGATCGTTTCGATCTGCACGTACTTGTCGCGTCGCGCGCTGCTCAGGGCGGTGCCGTTGGAGGCCAGCCCCAGCCGCTCGGAGAGGTCGTCGGCGAGCTCCACCCCGGTCTCGCGACCGGCCAGGAGCGCGACCGGCCCCAGCTCTGAGAGCTGTGCGGTCAGTGCTCCGGCCGCCGAGCCGTCGCCAGGACCTGCTCTCCGTCATCGAGGCCAGGTTGACGATGGAGCCGCCGGGGGTGTCCTGGGCCGGCATCTGCTGGATCTGGTACTTCATGCCCCAGAAGACGCCGAGCACGTTCGTGGTGAGCATCTGCTGGAAGCGGCTGGTGGGCTCGTCGGCCAGGCGGCCTCCCCGCCGTTGTCGCGGACCTCGCAGGCGACGGCCTCGCCCGCCTCCTTGCGGCGGCCGGAGACGACGACGGCGTGGCCGGCGCGGGCCAGGGCCAGGCTGGTCTCCCTCCCGATGCCGGTCGTGGCCCCGGTGACCAGGGCGACGCCGGAGACGCTCATGACGATGGACCTCTTTCGCGAACAGGTGGGTTCGGGCCGCGATCACCACAGTGCCCGTCGGCGACGCGACCGCACATCGGTCATCTGACTGCGGCCCGTGAATCGGTGGAGACCCGTTCACCCAGTACCTGCGAGCACCGTCAAATGACCGATGCCGAACGACGGTGCGGAACCAAGGATGGAGAGCGCACGCCCGCTCCGAAGGGACCCAGACCGGGTCTGAGCCCTCCCACGGCAGTACCTCCGGCAACACCGTCACACAGACAGAGAAGGTGGTTCACATGTTCACACCCAAGGCCGTGCTCCGCGGCTCGGCCGCCGCGGCGACCGTCGCCGCCGCCGTGCTGGGCATCGGCGCCGGATCGGCGAACGCCGCCGGCTGGCCCCCGTTGCAGCCGGGCGCCCACCTCTACTCGGGCACCGGCGGGAGCGGCGAGGTGACCACGGTCGACCTCGACGACATCGGCACCTGCCACACGCTGTCGGCGCCCGCCCGCTCGGTCCAGGTCGTCTCCGGCTCCGCGTCCGTGGTGCTGTACGCCGGCGCGGGCTGCACCGGCGCCCACTCGTGGGCCACCGGCTCGCTGGCCCAGTCCAACCTGCCGTGGCCGGTGCTGAGTTACCGGGTGGTCCCGGCCTGACGGCGGGCGGAACACCTCACCTTCCGTTTCGACACAAGGAGTCCTCGATGGCAGCGCACGAAGCCATGAGCAGGCCCGACACCGGTCGACGCCGCTTCCTCGGTCTCGCGGCGGCCGGTGTCGTCGCCGGACAGGTCGGCCTGTCCGCCCCGGCCCGGGCGGCCACCGGCCGGGAGACGGAGCCCGGCGGCGCACTGCGGCCGGGCGCCGGCATCCGCCCTTTCCGCATCAAGGTCCCGCAGGCGGACCTCAACGACCTGCGGCGGCGCGTCCGCGAGACCCGGTGGCCCGACCGCGAGACCGTCGACAGCCGCACCCAGGGCGCTCAACTGGCGAAGATGCGGCCGCTGATGGAGTACTGGGGCACCCGGTACGAATGGCGCACCCTCGAGGGGCGCCTCAACGACCTGCCGCAGTACATCACCGAGATCGACGGGCTGGACATCCAGTTCGCCCACATCCGCTCCCGGCACGCCGGCGCCATGCCGATGCTGATGACGCACGGCTGGCCCGGCTCGATCGTCGAACTGCTGAAGGTCATCGGCCCGTTGACCGACCCCACGGCGCACGGCGGGCGCGCAGAGGACGCCTTCCACCTGGTCCTGCCGACCCTGCCCGGCTACGGCTTCTCGGGCAAGCCGACCAAGCCCGGGTGGAACTTCCCCCGCACGGCGCGTGCCTTCCACGAGCTGATGATGCGCCTCGGGTACCCGGAGTACGTCTCGCAGGGCGGCGACCACGGCGCGATCCTCTCCGAGGTGCTCGCCGTCCAGCAGCCGAAGGGCCTGCTCGGCATCCACATCAACATGCCGGGGACCGTGCCGGACGACGTCCTGCGCCGGGTGCGCAACTTCGACCCAGCCCCGGTGAACCTGTCGGCCGAGGAGAAGCGGGCGTATGACCGGCTGGTGCACTTCTACCGCGACGGCTTCGGCTACGCGGCGATGATGAACCAGACCCCCCAGACGATCGCCTACTCCCTCACCGACTCCCCGGTGGGCATGGCGTCCTACTACTACGACAAGTTCGCGGAGTGGACGGACTCCGATGGTGAGCCCGAGAAGGTCCTCACCTACGACGAGATGCTCGACGCGATCTCGATGTACTGGCTGACCGGCACCGGCGCGTCCTCGTGCCGGCTGTACTGGGAGGGCGCCCAGTCCGGCGGCGGACCGTTCAACGCGGTGTCCATTCCGAAGGTGCCGGTCGCAGTGACGGTCTTCCCCTCCGAGATCTACCCCGCACCGCGCAGCTGGGGCGAGCGGACCTTCGGCAACATCATCCACTGGAACGAGGTCGACAGGGGCGGCCACTTCGCCGCCTGGGAGCAGCCGCAGCTCCTGGCCCAAGAACTCCGCGCCGCCTTCCGGGTGTTGCGGTAGCTCCGGCGAGGACAGCGCCAAGAGAGGTGCCCGGGTCGCCGTGCCGACGGCGACCCGGGTGTTTCCCATCCATTGTTCGAACGGGGGAGTCCGGGTCCAGACTCTTCCGAGGTGGCAGTCTGTTGACGGCCGTCCTCGCCGCCGTCCTCCTGATGTCCAGTGACACCATTTCGGCGGCCCGCAGTCCCCCCGGCGCCCAGGTCCAGGTCTGGCGCGGGAACGACGACAACCGCGTCCGGATATCGCTGAACAACGGTAGGCCGGTGGTCTTCCCGGGCACCGAGACGCTGGTAGCGCCCCGGGTGGTGTGCACCATCAACGGCTTCCACGTCTTCCACACCGGAACCGACGGGCGGATCCACTCCACGCAGCCGCGGTTCACCCTGGGCGGGATCCCCTCGCAGAGTCAGCTCGGAGACCGGTGGTCGCCCGCGGGGAACGTGGTCACCCGGCCCCACCCTCTCGCCGTCCGCCATCCAGCTCCGCAACAACCAGATGCTCCTCTCGTGGGGGAGCGCGAACGACCTCGGCCAGTACACCGCCTACTTCGACGGCGCGAACTGGAGGGAGGCCGTTGTTCCCGGGACCCGGAGCGAGACGGCCGACTCCTTGGCCCTACAGCACCTACTGGAACCAGATCGCCCTCGCCACCGCGGAGTGGACGGGCACGCGTACGTCATGACGCAGCAATACGGCGAGAACCGCTGGTCCCAGCCGGAGCTGCTCGACGGCGCCCTGCCGATCGTCGGAACCCCCAGCATCGCGTTCACCCAGGACACGGGCGACGCCCTCATCGCCGTCCTGGGCGCCTTGCCCACCAGCAACCACCAGGCGTACCTGGGCCATTGGACCGAGCGCAGTTGGAGCGGTTTCCAGCACGAGAACACGCTGGCCGGCATCCGGAACAAGCTCTGGCTGACGGCAACCGCCTGGAGCGTCTTCCTCATCGCCACCTTCGCCCAGGGCTACGCCTTGTTCAAGACCGGCTTCGACCGGGCCCCGTAGCAGTGCCGGCGGGTTCGTAGAATGGGGGCGTAGCTCCTCCGGGAGGAACTCCTGCCGGAGGTGCCATGCCGCCGCACGCGAAACACCAGCTGCTCGGGCGCGCCCGGGAGTTGGCGGTGCTGGACCGTCTGCTGCGGGAGGTGCGCGACGGGCGCAGCCGGGTGCTGGTGCTGCGGGGTGAGGCGGGCGTCGGCAAGTCGGCGCTGCTCGATCATCTGGCCGGGGAGGCAGGGGAGGCGCAGGTCGTCCGCGCGGCGGGGGTCGAGGCCGAGGCCGAGTTCGCCTACTCGGCCCTCCAACGGCTGTGTGCCCCGCTGTTGTCGCAGCTCGACCGACTGCCGCCGGTGCAGCAGGACGCGCTGCGTGTCGCGTTCGGCCTGAGCACGGGGAACCCGCCCGAGATGCTGCTGGTCGGGATCGCGGTCCTCGGCCTCTTCGCCGAGGCGGCGGCCCGGTCCCCGCTGGTGTGCCTGGTCGACGACGCGCAGTGGCTGGACCTGATGTCCCAGCGGATCCTGGCGTTCGTCGGGCGCCGACTGGACGCGGAATCGGTGGCGTTGGTGTTTGCCGAGCGGATCACCGACGGGAAGGGGGACGAGGGCTTCTCCGGTCTGCCGGACCTCCTCCTGCGCGGGCTGGCCGATGCCGACGCCCGGGCGCTGCTGGACGGCGTGCTGCCGGGGCCGGTCGACGCCCGGGTGCGGGACCGGATCGTGGCCGAGACCGGCGGGAACCCGCTCGCCCTGCTGGAGCTGCCCCGGGGCCTGTCACCGGTGGAGCTGGCGTTCGGCTTCGGCGGGCCCGGCGCCGGCCCGCTGGCGACCCGGGTCGAGGACGGCTTCCGGCGGCGCGTCGACGCCTTGCCGGCCGACACCCGTGCCCTGCTGCTGGTCGCGGCGGTCGAACCGGTCGGCGACGGGCCGCTGTTGTGGCACGCCCTGCGCCTGCTGGGCATCGGGCTGGAGGCCGCGGCACCGGCCGAGGCCGCGGACCTGATCAGTCTGGGAGCCCCGGTGCGGTTCCGGCACCCGCTGGTGCGTTCGGCCGTGTGGCGCGGCGCGGATGCCGCGGCGCTGCGCGCGGCGCACGGCGCCCTGGCCGAGGCCACCGACGCCGAGCGCGACCCCGACCGGCAGGCGTGGCACCGGGCCCATGCAGCGGTCGGGCCGGACGAGGAGGTGGCGGCGGCGCTGGAGAGCTCCGCCGACCGTGCCCTGGCGCGCGGTGGCCGGGCGGCCGCCGCGTCCTTCCTGGAACGGGCCGCGGCGCTCACCCCCGACCCGAAGGAGCGGGCACGGCGCGCGCTGGCGGCCGCCGCGGCCCACGTCGCCGCAGGCTTGCCGGCCCGGGTGCCCGATCTGCTGGCCGCCGCCGAACTGGGGCCGCTGGACCGGCTGCAGCAGGCCCAGGCCGGCCGACTGCGGGCCAGGGCCTCGTCCATGACCGACTCGGGGTTGGGCGCGGTGCGGCCGCTGCTCGACGCGGCGGGCCCGCTCAGGGACCTTGACCCGGCCGCCGCACGGGAGACCTACCTCGCGGCGTTCGACGCGGCCCTCTGGGTCGGCCGGTACGACGAAGGCGCACTGCGCCGGGTTGCCGAGGCCGCTCGCGACCTGCCGGCCGGCGAGGAGACGGCGGGTGTCTTCCTTCGGGCCCTGGTCACCTGGACCGTGGACGGGCCGGTCGCCGCCTTCCCGCTGCTGGCGCGGGCGCAGCGCTCGCTCACCGAGGAGGAGGACCTGTCGGTCCTGTGGGCGGCCGCGAACGCCGCCCCGGTACTGGGCGACCTCCCGGGCTGGCTGGACACCGGCGACCGGGCGGTCCGCTTCGCCCGGCGGACGGGAACACTGTCGGTCCTCTCGACGGCGTTGCCCTACCGGGCGGCCTCGCTGAGCTACGCGGGGCGCTTCGCCGAGGCCGAGGACCTGCTGGCCGAGGCCGCGGCCATCGAGAAGGCCACCGGCACGGTGCCGCGCATGGCCACAGCGGCTTTGATCAGCGCGTACCGGGGAGGGGAACGACCGGCCCTGGAAGCGATCGAGGCACTGGAACACGAGGGCGCGCAGTGCGGCCTGGGACGACTCGTCGGCGTGGCGGCGTGCGCCCGGGCCGTGCTCCACAACGGTCTGGGCAACTACGCGCTCGCCCTGGAGGCGGCGCTGCGGGGCGCGGAGCACCGGGACCTCGTCGTGTGCCAGTGGACCTGCGGCGAGCTGGTCGAGGCCGCGACCCGGGCCGGCGACCCGGCCGCGGCGGCCCGGGCATGCGAGTGGCTCGCCGACTGGAGCCGGGCCGGCACACCCTGGGCCCTCGGTGCGCACGCGGTCGCCGAGGCCCTGACCGGAGCACCGGAGAATGCCGAGGACCGCTACCGCGAGGCCGTCGACCACTTCGGCCGGGGCGGGCTCCGGGTGTTCGAGATCCGGGCCCAACTGTTGTTCGGGGAGTGGCTGCGCCGCCAGAACCGGCGCGCCCAGGCCCGTACCGAACTGCGGGCGGCGCACGAGGCGGCGACGGCGACGGGCATGGAGGCGTTCGCCGAGCGGGCCCGGCGCGAACTGCTCGCCACCGGCGAGACCGTCCGCAAGCGGGCCCCCGGCGCGCCGGTCCTGACTCCGCAGGAGGCGCAGATCGCCCGCCTCGCGGCCGGCGGGCACCCGAACGCGGAGATCGGAGCGCGGCTGTTCCTCAGCCCCCGCACGGTCGAGTGGCACCTGCGCAAGGTCTTCGCCAAGCTGGGGATCTCCTCCCGCCGTGAGCTCGACGGCGCCCTGGCCGGGCAGTAGCCGCGGGTTACGGCAGCGCCGTGCGCAACTCCCGCCGTGAGCTTGTGCGGAGCTTGGTGAACACCTTGCGCAGGTGCCGCTCGACCGTCCGCGCACTGGGAAGAGCTCCGCTCCGATCTCGGCTACACCGGCCACGGTGACCCGAACGCCGCGAGCAGCTTCCGCTGCGTCCGCCCCTCGCGCGGCTGAGACCTGCGGTACAACACGTTCGGGTCCGTCCCCCGGGCGGGGACGGACCCGAACGCTGTCGTACGCGACCCGCTGCGCTCAGAGACCCAGATCCGCCGCCAGACAGGAGAACCTGACCGCCAGCGCGTCGGGGTCGTGGGCGCCCACCGCCCGGTACGCCGACGGCACCGCCTTCTCCTCGACCATGTCCTCGAAGGCGACACGCTCCGGGAGCGTGCCGAACCGGGCCTTGCGGACTGCCGCCGCCTGTCCGTTCGTGCTGGGACCGGGATCACTCACGTCCGTACCTCCTGTGGTCGGCATGCGCGTGGGTCAGAGGTGGTCGGCGTCCACCACGGCCTGGGCGAAGGCCGTCGGCGCCTCCTGCGGCGCGTTGTGGCCGACGCCCTCGAGCAGGCGGTGCTCGTACCGGCCGGTGAAGAACCTCCGGTACCCGCTGCCGTCGGTGGTGGGCAGGAACGGGTCGAGGGCGGGGTCCACGGCGATGGTCGGCACGGTGACCGCGGGCCGGGCCGCGAGCAGCTGCTCGTAGCGCTCGTAGCGGGGCTCGCCGTCGGCCAGGCCCAGGCGCCAGCGGTAGTTGTGGATCACGACGGCGGCGTAGTCGGGGTTCTCGAAGGCCGTGGCGGTGCGCTCGAAGGTGGCGTCGTCGAACTTCCAGGTCGGGGAGGTCTCCTCCCACACCAGCCGACACAGGTCGTGCCGGTTCTGCCTGGTCTCCATGGCGATGCGACCGCGGTCGGTGGCGAAGTAGTACTGGTACCACCAGGTGTGCTCGGCCTTCGGCGGCAGCGGGTTCCGCTGTGACGGGAGGTTGACGATGAGGTAACCGCTCACCGCCACCAGGGCCTTGGCCCGTTCCGGCCACAGCGCCGCGACGGTGCCGGCGGCCCGCGAGCCCCAGTCGAAGCCGGCCAGCACCGCCTTGTGGATCTTCAGGGCGTCCATCAGAGCGATGACGTCGACGGCGATCGCGGCCTGCTGCGCGTTGCGGACGGTCGTCGGGGACAGGAAGGTGGTGGTGCCGTGGCCCCGCAGGTACGGCACGATCACCCGGTAGCCGGCGTCGGCCAGCAGTGGCGCCACGTCGACATAGCTGTGGATGTCGAACGGCCAGCCGTGCAGGCAGATGACCACCGGGCCGTGCTTGGGCCCGGCCTCGGCGTAGCCGATGTCGAGCACGCCGGCCCGGACCCGCTTCAGCTCGGTGAACGCGGTGTGGGTGCCCGGGGCGATGGTCGGGATGACCGGGGCCGGGCGGCCGGGCCGGTCGGAGCCGGCCGCGAAGGCGGCCGGAGCGTTCGACTCCGCGCCGACCGACACCGCCGTGGCGCCCATGCCGAGGCCGACTGCTTTGGTGAACGTTCGCCTGTTGATCATGTCCGATCCTTCCTGGAGGCCCGCCGGTGCCTCCACTGTTCTTCGGCAACCGGCTTGACGCATCAGTCACATGACGTCGCGACACCCGAAAGGGCGTGAAGGCTCTGCCGGGCCGCCACCTTCAGTCATTCGACTGTTTCCGCCGTGCTTCCGCTCGGTGATCCTCGAAGGAGCGCCGCGATGCCGGCGGATCGTCGTGCGCCGTCGTGTGTGCAATCGGAAGGTCCGGCCGTGAAGCAAACCCCCGTCGTCCTCATCCACGGTGCGTGGTTCCATAGGTCCTCCTGGGAGGGCTGGGCCGAACGGTTCACCGGGTACGGCTACGCGGTGTGCGTCCCGGGCTGGCCCGGCGAGGCCCCCGCCGCCGACCAGGTCCGCCGCGGTCCCGGGCCGCTTCGCGACCTCGGGCTCGCCGCGCTCACGGCCCACTACGAGAGGATCGTGCGCGCCTTCGACAACCCGCCGGTCCTCATCGGGCATTCGGTCGGCGGCCTCATCGTCCAGCACCTCCTCGGAGCCGACCTCGGCAGTGCCGCCGCCGACCACGTCCTCGCCGGGCCGGCCGCGAACGGCATCGAGGCCGTGGCCGCACAGGGCTGAGCGCGGGCGTCAGACCTGCGCCGCGTCGGTCCGGCTCAGGGTGTCGGTCCGGCTCAGCGCGTCGCGCAGCGCCGCCCGGGCCGTGATGCCCAGCTTGGGGAAGATGCGGTACAGGTGTGAGCTGACGGTGCGCGGCGACAGGTGCATCCGCTCGCCGATCTCCTTGTTCGTCAGACCGCTGGCGGCCAGGTCGGCGATGCGGCGTTCCTGCCAGGTCAGCGAGGCCAGGTTCAGCGTCGAGACGCGGGGCGGGGTCCCGGTGGCGCGCAGTTCGGCCCGGGCCCGCTCGGTCCAGCCGGCCGCGCCCAGCCGCTCGAACGCCTCGGCCGCCGGGACCAGGTACGGCCGCGCCGCCGCCCGGCCCCGGACGTGGCAAACCCGGACGCCGTGCGCCAGCCGGATCCGGGCCAGCTCGAACGGGAAGCGGGCGGCGTCCGGGTGGGATTCGGCCCGGACGAACATCTCGGCGGCCTCCCGCTCGTCCTCGGCGGTCATCGCCAGCGCGCCGTAGGTGATCAGCGCCAGGCGGGGCGACACGGACGGCAGACCGGCGTCGCGGGCGGCGAGGGCGTGCGCCCGGGCCTGCTCGACGCGTCCGGTGTGCTGGGCGGCCTCGACGAGATCGAGCAGGGTGCGCGAGGCCTGATACGTGTAGGGCCGGAACGTGCCCGGCCGCGTGATCCCGATGGCGTAGAGGTAGGCGGCCTCGTAGTCGCCGGAGCCCAGCGCGGCGGTCGCGCCGGCGGAGTCGGCGATCTGGGTCAGGAACCCCAGTCCGCGCGGGCGGGCCCAGGCGTCCACCTCGGCCTGGAGGTCCCGCGCCCGCCCGACCTGTCCGCGCAGCGCCGCCAACTGGGCCAGGTACGCGCGGTTCTGGGTGGCGAACAGCCGGTGGCCGTGCTCGGTCGCCAGGTCCAGGCCGCGCTGTCCGGTTTCCTCGGCCTGGGCCCATTCGCCGGCCGCCATCTGGTCGAGCACGAGCTGGTGCAGCATGACCATGCCGGTGGCCACGGCTCCGGTCTCCAGCTCGCGGTCCACGACGCGCTGCAGGTGGGGGCGGTAGTGGCTCAGGAGGTCGAGGTGGTACGCGGCCGCGCCGAACCGAGTGACGTCCCAGGGCTCCAGATTCGACAGGTTGGCGGCGGCCTGTCGCACCGGCCCGGCCCAGCCTGCCCCGTGCCTGGTCACATCGCTCCAGGTGTCGCTGAAGAGGCGCGAGTGTTCGGTGACGAGGTCGCCCATGGAGGCCAGGAGTTCGCGCGTGCTCTCCCAGACCGCGCGATCCCCGCCGAACTGACTGATCGCCAGGAGGAGGACCACCAGCCGGGTGAGGACCTCGTCGGGTTCGGTTTTGCCGGCGGTCGACGCAGTGGTGCTGCCGACAGACGGCGCAGCGGCTGTCCCGCGGTCCCGGAGCTTCTCGATCGCGGCCGAGACCTGGCGGTGCGTGGAGCGGACGTCCCCGTCCTGGTAGAGCGCCCGGTAGGCGGCCGCCAGCACCGAGGCCGGCGACTCCGTCGAGCCGGGCGCGAGGTCCGCCTGGACCAGCCGGTGCGCCTGGCCGAGGCGGGCGGCGTGACCGGCGACGAATGCCGCGTCGGTCAGGCGCCGGGACCGGTCGGTGTGGTTCTCGCTGAGCTCGGCGGCCCGGGTCAGCCAGCTCACGGCCGCCAGCGTGCCGCCGCGCCGGGTCGCCGACGCGGCTGCCGCCTCCAGGACGTCGGCGACCTCCTCGTCCGGATCGACCGTCGCCGCCGCCAGGTGCGTCGCCCGGCGTTCGAGGTTCTCCCGGTGAAGCTGCGCCAGCGCCAGGTGCGCGGCGCGGCGCTGGTTGGGAGTGGCCATCCGCACGACGGCAGAACGTACGAGCGGGTGGCGGAAGACGAGATCACCGGTGACCGCGTCGATGTCCAGCAGACCGGTGGCCACGGCCGTGTCGGCGTCGCGCATGGCGTAGCGGGTGCCGGGGACGGCGTCGGTGCCGCCTGAGGTTCCGGCTCCGTCGAGCGCGCCCGTCAGGAGTTCGGCCCGGACCTGCTCGTCGAGGGCCGCGATGCGGGCGCCGAACAGCCGTTGCAGCCGCCGGGGCAGCGGCACGCCGCGCGGACCGATGAGGTCTTCGAGCGGGGCGTCGCTCGACCGGCCCGCGAAGTGGGCGGGCAGCTCCACCAGGGCCAGCGGGTTGCCCTGGGCCTGGTCCAGGACGATCCGGCGGGCCTGTCGGCCCAGGTCCGGATACCGGTGGTCCAGCAGAAGTGCCGCCTCCTCGTCGGGGAGGGCGTCGACCGGCAGCTCGGGCAGTGCGGCGGTGTCGAAGCGCGAGGTGAGGTCGGTGCGGACCGCGACGAGGAGCTTCACCGGGCCGCCGGCCAGGCGTCGGCCCACGAAGCCGCAGACGTCGGCGCTGGCGTCGTCCAGCCACTGCCCGTCGTCGAGGACCAGCAGCAGCGGCCGCTGTGCGGCGGCGAGCGACAGCAGGTTGAGAGCGGCGATGCCGAGCGTCATGACCGAAGGCCGATCGCCCTGCGCCCCGCCGAACACGGCATCGAAGACCGCCCGGGTCCCGTCGTCCAGCGGCTCGACGTCGGCCAGCAGCGGATGGAGGAACTGGTGCAGCCCGGCATAGGGCAGCTCGGACTCCGCCTCGACGCCGGCGGCCCGGACCACCACGTGGCCCTCCTGCTCCGCCAGCGCGACGGCGTGGCCCAGCAGCGAACTCTTGCCGACCCCCGCCTCCCCCCGCAGGACGAGCGCCCGGCCCGTGACGGACCCGAGGAACGCCGCGAGCTGCGCCCGCTCCTCCTCGCGGCCCACCATCCTCGTGGTGACACCCCACCGCTGCGACCCAGTCATGCCCCGGCCCCTTCCCGCATTCGCCGACCGCCGACCACGATCCCGGGAACGCGGGCCCTTCGAGCCCGTGTCGAACCCTGGCCCGTACCCGGGCCGGGGCGGCCAGTGCCCCCTGACCCGCGGACCGCGTGCGGGTCGTCAGTCACATGACTGGGGTTCCGGGAAAACAATCGGCCGCGGAATGCGGATCACGACTTCGGTCAAGTGGCCGATGCTCCGGGCCGCAGCCGTGCACGACTGTTGAACCGCAGGAATTCAACGAGAGGAAATGCCTTGACCGCCCGGCATGCTGACCCATGGTCAGCCGACCATCCGCGATGGCGAGCACCGGGTGGGGGCAGGTGGCTGTTCGCGAGCAGGGGACCACGCGGATCCAGCTGACATCGGTCCACTCCCACGGGGGCTGGCTCCAGGGGTGGAACCTCGAAGGCGACGGTTTCCTCGCCCGGTACGCACCCGCTCTGATCGCGTACGCCGCGACGGTCTTCCTCTTCGCCACCTCCAAGCAGGGCGCCGTCTACTGGGAGCAGTCCCGCACGTACTGATGCCTCGTGGGCAGTTGCGTCACTCCGAGAAAGTCCGAGAAAGGAAGACCCGCCATGTCCGTCAGCTACACCGCCACGATCGAAGTCACCGGCGAGGGCCGCAACGGCGGCACCGTCCGCTCCACCGACGGGCTGCTCGACCACCGCCTGTCCATCCCCAAGGAGTGGGGCGGAGCCGGCGACGCAACCAATCCGGAACAGCTCCTCGCCGCGGGCTGGGCCGCCTGCTTCCTGGGAGCCCTGCGCCACGCCGCCGCCCAGCGCACGATCAGGCTGACCAGCACCGAGGTCACCGCCGAGGTCACCCTCCGCCACGGCGACGACGGCGAGTTCTCGCTCCTGGCAACGCTGTCCCCTCGCCTCGGCGGCGTCGACCAGCGCACTGCCGAGGAACTTGCCGAGGCCGCCCACCTGATCTGCCCGTACTCGAAGGCGACCCGCGGCAACATCCCCGTCACCATCGAGGCCGTGGCCGTCTGAGCACCCGCGACACTCGGGTACGCCCCGGCCGGCCCCGAGCACGAGCGGGCCGGCCGGGGCGCGTGAGGAGGAAGGAATGCAGATGCTGCGCGCCGGCGAGGTATTCGACCTGGTCCTGCAGGGGCGACTGACCCCGCGGATCACCGGCCGCTACCCGCTCGCCGAGGCGTCCCGGGCCCACGCGGACGTCGAGTCCCGGCGCACCACCGGCAAGCTGCTGCTCCTACCGTGACCGGGCCGACCCGATGTCCTCGCGTCCGCACTTCAGCGGGACCCGAATCGGGAGCCGACAGCTCGCACCAGGAGGGAACGTGCCGTTGACCCGCAAGGGCGTCGCGACCAGGCGGCGCATCATCGAGGGCGCCGCGGAGCGGATCCGCGAGGAGGGCGTGTTCTCCCTGCGCCGGGGGCGTGGCGGCCCGGAGTCATTTGACCGTTGCCACCGACTCCCCCTCGCCGGGAGCCTCGTGGTGCGAAGAGCCCGACCCGGGGCCCGCCGCACACGACCACTGTCACCCGCCTGCGTCGCAGCCGCAGGCAGACCCGGAAAGCGAGTTCCACCGTGGCCCTCAAATCCTTCAAGCTGGCGACCACCGCCGTCGCGGGTGCGATCACCGGGGCGGTGATGTTCCTCTCGGCGACGCCGGCCTCCGCCGCCAACCCCCCGTACGACGGCTGCCCGGACTGGGCGCTCTGCCTCTACCAGAACAGCGGCGGCACGGGTTCGAAGGCGATCGTGATCCCACCACCCGCCGGCAGCGGAAGCTTGATCGTCCGGCTGACGCAGGTCCACTTCCTGAACGGGACCCTGGCCGACAACCAGGTGTCCTCCTGGATCAACAACTCGCAGTGCTCGGTCGAGTTCTGGGACGACCCCTACGGCGAGCTCCACCCCTCCCAGGTCGACTACGCGCCGGCCTGGAGCTGGGGCAAGAAGGCCGACTACGACGCAGGCGGCCCCGACTACTACAAGAACGACCGAATCTCCAGCCTGCGGTTCGGCTGCTACTAGCAGCCGCGGCCGGTCCGTGGGCGCCACTGCCGGCGGACCGGACCGTTCACCACACCGCCCCCGTCTCGTCGAAGGAGCCGGGGGCATTTCTGTGACCCCCCGGAATGAGGTCCCGTGAAACGTCTACGACCAACGGCCGCGCTGTTGTCCGGCCTGCTGCTCTCCCTCGCTCTGCCGGCGCTCGCCGTCGCGGCGCCGGCCGCCGCGGCCCCGGCCGCGGTCGGCACCGTCACGGCCGGCCCCGGCGCCGAGGGCCCGGACCTGAGCTCCGCCAACCGCACCGGCCCGCCAGCCGGCATGCCCGACTGGTCCCGCGTCGGCTTCCGCGGCGGCCGGCCCCTGCCCGGCGACGGCGACCTGACCACGAACGCCGCCTGCCGGATCACCCCCGACGTGCTCGCCGCCAAGTACGGCGTACGGGCAGACGACGGCACCGACGACACCACCGGCCTGCAGAAGGCCATCGACGACGTCAAGGCCAACTGCTCGCCGAACGCCAACTTCAACAGCCTCTCGCTGATCTCCCTGCCCGCCGGCCGGATCGACGTCTCCCGGCAGATCTACGTGGACGCCGACTACCTCGTCCTGCGCGGCCAGGGCTCCGGCGACGGCGGCACCCGCCTGGTGTTCCGGCCCGACGTCAACACCCGCTACGACACTCTGGTCAACGGCCGCTGGGACCAGGACAGCATGAAGGCCGGCAGCGGCAACGACGTCGGCACCGGCGGCTGGATCTGGCCGGGCCGCGGCTTGTTCCGGGTCCAGACCCGGGACATCGCCGACCGCTACCAGGACGACTGGGCCGCCGCCCCGGCGAACCGCAAGGACATCTTCGAGGGCAGCGTCAACCAGCACTGGGCCTCCGGCATCAAAGTTGCGGCCCAGGCCTCCGATCCCGGTTGGGCGGCCCGCCAGGGCCAGGACGTCGTGCAGTTGGACCCCAAGGCCGACATGAAGAAGTTCTCCCTGGGCGGCTACGTCTGGGTGGGCGCGGCCAACAGCGTCAAGTTCTACGAGCAGCAGGGCGTCTCCGACCGCAGCCAGATGGACAACCTCCACATGCGGCAGCAGATGTTCCGGGTCAACGCGATCGACGCCGCCGCGAAGACGGTCACCCTGGACCGCCCGCTGGAGTGGGACCTGCCGGTCGACTCCACCTCCGACGGCTCCCCCGCGCTGGCCGACAAGCCGTACGCCAGCAAGGTCACCCCGCTGAAGGTGGTCGAGGGCGTCGGCTTCGAGGACTTCGCCTTCACCCAGGACATGAACGGCCTGCCCAAGCTCGGCGGCGGCACCTACGACCTGACCCCCGCCCAGGCCGTGCACAACTACGGCAACATGGCGCCCGAGTACGCGATGCACGGCATCGTCTTCAAGTGGGCCGCCAACGACTGGGCCCGCGGACTGAAGGCCGAGATGACCGGCTCGCACCCGATCGTCACCGAGGACGCCCGCAACCTCCAGATCGAGCGAAACAGCTTCGACGGCGCCTGGAACAAGGGCAAGGGCGGCAACGGCTACCTGCGCGGCAGCCGGGTCTGGGACTCCCTGTACGCCTACAACCTCAGCCGAAACCTGCGCCACTTCACCTTCCAGTGGTCGGCCAGCGGCAACGTCGCCTTCCGCAACGACCTCGACTCCGACCTCAACCTGCACGGCGGTTGGGAGCACGACAACCTCTTCGAGCAGAACACGCTGAGGGTCCCGTACGAGCACCGCTCGGGCAACTGCACGACCAACTGCGGCGGTGAGGGCGGCGAGATCGACGAGGGGACGTGGTACCCGATCTGGTGGGCGGCCGGTCCCAAGGCGGTCAAGTGGTCCGGCTCCTCGGGCCCGCAGAACGTCTTCTACAACAACACGATGGTCAAGCAGGCGACACCCGGCGGACCGTACGAGCCCTACGCGCCGTACGGCACCCAGTCCGGCACCGCCTTCCAGTTCGGCTCCGCCAACGGCTCCCCGAGCAGGTTCCAGCCGCTGAGCCAGGGCGGCCAGGCGATCCCGGACTGGACCGGCCGGGAGACCCTCGACTTCACCGGCCAGGGCGTCGTGCCCACCGACGTCGGCAAGCGGCCCTCGCTGTTCCTGCGGGACACCGGCGGCGACCTCGACCCCCGGGCGGGCAACCGCCGCACGATCGCCACCTGGAACATGCAGGGCGCGGGCACCGGCGGCGGGACGGGTGAGGACTCCTCCGCCTACGAGAGCAAGTACACGCTGGGAGTGAGCCAGCTGGCCCGGCAGAACCAGGCCGACATCATCGCCCTCCAGGAGGCCGGCGCCCCGCCCAGCGGCGCCGCGTTCGAGCAGGACATCCCGCAGAACCCGCCGGTCTTCTTCGACTGGGCCGGCCGCACACCCCCGGTCCGCGAGTACCGGTACGGGGGAACGGGCGCCAGGCCGCAGGGCTACCTGTACTGGCTGCACACGGACAGCGACCCCAACACCGACACGGGCCGGGTCAACCTGGCCATCCTGAGCCGCTACCAGGTCCAGCGGGAGGACGTGTACGTCATCGAGGCGGGGCGGGACAACGGCTTCACCGGCCGGCCCGCCCTCGGCATCAACGTCGACGGCGTCGTGTACTTCACGGTCCACGGCCTGTCGGGCAGCGGCAACGACGACCCCGGGCTGCTGCGCAACATCCGGCAGCGGATGGCCACCGCGGGTCCCAACCAGAGCCCGCTGCCCTGGATCGCCCTCGGCGACTACAACCGAGCGCCGCTGCCCCCCGCCGACCCGAACGAGACGGACAGGTCGCTGGCCACCGCGGTCGCCGGCGAGTTCACGGTGCACGCTCCCGCGGTGCCGACCCATCCGACCGTCCGGCGGCTGAACTCGAACACCCCGGACCGCGTCCTCGACTACGCGGCCGTTCCCGTCGGCAACACGAATCCCAGCGTCCTGGGAATGAACCGGGCCGGCAACGTGCTGCTGTCGGACCACTACCCCGTCGTGATGGAGGTCGGCAACCTGCCGAACCCGCCGCGGTCCGGGGCGGTGACGGTGCCGGTGGCGGGCCCCTCCGTGCTGCGCAACGCCGCCACCACCAACGTGGCCGCCCCCGGCAGCAGCACCCATGCAGTCAGTGACCAGCCGATCAACCGGGCGACCATCCAGGGGCAGGTGTTCAACCTGTCGCCCGACCCGGAGTACAGCGGCTACCACCGCCTCTTCCACGCCAACGCGCCCTACGCCGGCCGCTACCTCGGCCAGGAGGGCGGAGCCCGCGACGCCCGGACGGTGCTGTGGCCCAACGCGGCGCTCGACCAGCTCTGGCAACCGGTCCACCACGGCGACGGCACCTGGACCCTGCAGAACTACGTCACACGCCAGTTCCTCACGGACCTCGGCCCGGGCCTCGGCATCGTGGCCCGTGACCAAGACGGTACGGCCAACCAGCGCTGGTTCCTCCAGGACCCCCAGGAGAGCACGCAGCTCACCGAGATCGTCGCGACGGACTCCGGCGGCCCGGCCCCGGCGCTCTCGGTCGACGACCTGGAAACCACGCCCTACCCGGTTTTCCTGGCCCCGGAATCGCACGGGTCATACCAGCGGTTCAGCGCCATCTCCGCGGGACCGGACGGCGGCGACAACTGCGTCTACCTCGTCTACGGCCGCCAGTACGTCAACTCCACGGCGGCCCACCCCCGGGCCCCGCAGAACGGCGACTACGTCACCATGGGCGACTACCGCCCCGACGACGACGGCTACCTGTGGTGCAAGACCAACGACGGCCCGAACGGGACACTACTGTCCAACTTCGCCAGCCCCGACGACCACCTCGACCTGACCCGCAGCACCCTGGTCGACACGGTCACCATCACCCGCCCTGGAGCCGCGACCGCCAGGCTCCACTGGCTCTTCCGCACGGTCACCCAGTAACCGGCGCGGCGCCGGCCGCCGGTACCCGCGCGGCCGGCCGCCCCCCGGGACGGCCGGCCGCTCGTCGTTCGGGGTCTATCACGAATTAGGCTCTGTCCCGTGATCGGTGGTGGAGGCCGGCATCCCCCCGTCACCCGAGCGCGAGTGGACAGCGCAGGGTCTCGCGGCTGATGCGGACCACCCGGCCGTGGACCCGGCGGAGGTGGGCCGGCAGTTTGCGGATGGACCAGCGGGTGGATGGCCAGCCGAGTTCGGTCAGGCGGGTGGTGGCCGTCCGGACGGCGAAGTCCCCTACGGCTCAAGCCATTCCGAAACGATCAGTGAACGGACCGGTCCGTGCCCGAACCCCGAGCGGATGGTGGGCCGGTCCGCGGTCGGGGTCTCGGGCACCGTGCATCCGGTGGTCGCAACGGAACGGCGCGTCAGAGCATGCGCAGTGCGACTTCGGAGGGTGATCCGGGCTCGACGGGGTACAGGCCGAGGGTCTGGTGCGGGGCGCCGGCGGGTGTGAACGCCTCGAAGCCGAGGGTGAGTTCGCCGGCGACGGGGTGGCGGTAGCGTTTGGTGCCGTAGGTTGGCCGGTACACGTCCTGGTCGTTCCAGAGGCGGTGGAAATCGGGGTCGGCGGTCAGGTCGTCGACGAGGCGGGCGAGGTGCTCGTCCCGCGGGTTGCGGCCGACGTGGAGGCGCAGCATGCCGACGTTCTCGCGGGCGGTCTCGGCCCAGTCGGCGTACAGCTCGCGGGCGGCGGGGTCGAGGAACATGTAGCGGGCCATGTTCCATTCGCCCGGCGGGAGTTCGTCGAAGGTCGGGTAGAAGGCGCGGGCCAGCCGGTTCATGGCCAGGACGTCGAGGCGGTGGTCGAGGACCAGCGCGGGGATGGTGGTGATGTTGCCCAGGACGTGGAGCAGGCCGGGGCGTACCGCCTCGGGCGCTCGGCGGGGCCGCGGCCGAGCGGGTTTGGCGAGGGCGAAGAGGTGGTCGCGTTCGGTGGGATCAAGTTTCAGGGCGCGGGCCACGGCGTCCAGGACGGCGGCGGAGGCGTGCGGGTTGCGGCCGCGTTCGAGGCGTACGTAGTAGTCGACGCTCACTCCGGCGAGCTGGGCGACCTCCTCGCGGCGCAGTCCGGGGACGCGGCGGACCCCGGGAGGGCGGGGCAGGCCCGCGGCCTCGGGGGTGACGCGGGCGCGGCGGGAGCGCAGGAAGTTCCGCAGGTCACTGTCGGTCATGGCTGGCGAGACTAGCGGACCGGCCCGGCCGGCGGGGGCAGGCCGCGCGTCTTCGCCGCGGGCGCCCTGAGGGGGGTAAGCCGTACCCCCCGTACGCCGTGCCGGGGGTTCGGTTCCCGTCTGCCGCGGGCTTCGCGGGGGTGGTGATCTGGATGTGTCGCAACAGACACCAACCCCTCCCGGACTCCCGAAGGGAACGAGCCATGAGCACCTCCAAGATCGTCCTGATCACCGGAGCCTCCAGCGGCATCGGCGAGGCCACCGCCCGCCGACTGGCCGCGTCCGGCCACCACGTCGTCCTCGGCGCCCGCCGGGTGGAACGCCTCGCCCGGCTGACGGCCGAGCTGAAGGAGGCCGGGCACGAAGCGGAGTACGCGGAGCTGGACGTCACCGACCTCGACAGCGTGCGCGGCGTCGTCGACGACGTCCTCGCCCGGCACGGCCGACTCGACGTCCTGGTCAACAACGCCGGCGTCATGCCGCTGTCCCTGGTCGAGGAACTCCGCGTCGACGAGTGGAACGCGATGATCGACGTGAACCTGCGCGGTGTGCTGCACGGCATCGCGGCCGTCCTGCCGTCGATGCGCGAGCGCCGCCGCGGACAGATCGTCAACGTCGCCTCCACCGCCGCCCACCGGGTCGACCCCACCGGCGTCGTGTACTCCGCGACGAAGTACGCCGTGCGCGCCGTCTCCGAAGGGCTGCGCCAGGAGACCCCGGACATCCGCGTCACCGTCGTCTGCCCCGGTCTCACCCGCACCGAGCTCACCCACTCCGGAGGCACGGACCGGTACCAGGACGCCATCCGCGACGCGCTCGACGGGGTCGGGCTCGACGCCTCGGCCATCGCGGACGCCATCAGCTACGCGGTCGACCAGCCCGACGGCGTCGACGTCAACGAGCTCGTCGCCCGCTCCACTGCCTCGCTCCAGGGCTGAGCCCCACCACCCACCGCCATACCGGCACGCAGGAAGGGACACAGGACCGTGACACAGCAGTTCGTGGGGAAGACCGTACTGATCACGGGAGGAGGCAGCGGGATCGGCCGGGCCGGTGCCCTGGCGTTCGCGGCCGAAGGCGCGATGGTGACCGTCGCAGGCCGCACCGAGGAGGCCCTGAAGGAGACCGTGCGCCTCGCCGAGGCCATCGGCGGCACCGCCCGGTACGTCCTGGCCGACGTCACCCGGGAGGACAGCGTGGAGCAGGCGGTCGCGGCGGCGGCCGAGGGCACCGGCCGGCTCGACATCGCGCTCAACAACGCCGGCTACGACGGCGGGTTCCAGCACACCTGGGAGTACGACGCCGACATGCTCGACCGGATGCTCGCCACCAACACACGCGGCGCGTTCCTGTCGATGAAGCACGAGCTGAAGCGCATGGTCGAGCAGGGCTCCGGCGTCATCGTGAACATGGCCTCCGGCGCCGGTCTCGTCGGCGTCGCCGGCTTCTCCGGCTACACCGCCACCAAGGCGGCCGTGATCTCCATGACCAGGAGCACCGCGCTGGAGGCCGCGCCGCACGGCATCCGCGTCAACGCCGTCGCTCCCGGCCTGGTCGAGACCCCGATGATCGCGGCCATGGACCCGGACACCGAGCCCATGAAGTCGATCGTCGCCGCGCACCCCATGGGCCGCATCGCCCGCGCCGAGGAGATCGCCGACGCCGTCCTCTGGCTCAGCTCCACGCGATCGAGCTTCGTCACCGGCGCGGTCGTCCCGGTCGACGGCGGCTACACCGTCCCGTAGCCGCACGCTCCCTCCCTCCCTCCCTCCCCAGCGGCGGGCGGACCCCGGCCCCAGCAGCCCGCTGCTCCCGCCCGCCGACCGGGCAACCGACCCCAGCACCCGCAGCGACCGAAGGAGAACGAGATGACCACCGCGACACGGGAACCCGCGACACAAGGGTCCGGGACCGTCACGATCGGCGGGGACCTCACCGTCCGTCGCATCGGCTACGGCGCGATGCGGCTGACCGGCCCGAGGGTCTGGGGCGACTACCCCGACCGCGCCCGCGCCGTGGGCGTCCTGCGCGCCGCCGTCGAGCGGGGCGTGAACCTCATCGACACCGCCGACGTCTACGGACCCCACACCAACGAGGAACTGATCCGGGAGGCCCTCCACCCCTACCCGGACGACCTGGTGATCGCCACCAAGGGCGGCTTCGTGCGCGGCGGACCCGACTACGCCGACCTGGGCGCGGTCGGCAACCGCAACTACCTGCGGCAGGCCGCCCACATGAGCGCACGGAGGCTCGGCCAGGACCACATCGACCTCTACTACCTCCACACGCCGGCCATGACCGACGTCCCCTTCGAGGACATCGTCGCTACCCTCGCGGACATGCGGCGCAGCGGCCTCATCCGCCACATCGGCCTGTCCAACGTCAGCGCCGGCCAACTCCGCACGGCCCTGGCCGTCACCGACATCGCGGCCGTCACCGTGCAGTACAACGTGGCGGTGCGGGAGAACGCGGCCGTACGGCGGTCGGCGGAAGAGGCCGGGATCGTGTTCTCGCCCTGGCACCCGGGCGGGCTTCCCGGGGAAGGCGAAGGCGACCTCTTCCACGCGGTGATCGCCCCGATCGCCGCCGCCCACCACGCCACCCCGCGCCAGATCGCCCTCGCCTGGCAACTGCACCGCGGACCCAGGACACTGCCCATCCCCGGCACCACCAGCATCCGGCACCTGCAGGAGAACACCGACGCCGGACACATCCAGCTTGACGCCGAAGAGGTCGAAGCCATCACGACGCTCGTCCCCGAAGAACACTGAGGAGCGGCAGCCCTGAGGACGCGCTTCAGAGCCGGCCAGGCGCCCCGGACCTCCTACGTCCACTTCCCGACGAAGAACGCGCTGGTGGAGGAGTACCGCCGGCAGTTCGAGTCGGAGCATCCGATCGCCGCCGAAACAGCCCTGGAGCGCGCTGACCTGACTTCGGCTCAGCGGATGCCGGCGATCTTCGGCGCTCCTGAGGGGGAGCCGTCCGCGCCCGCGCGGGCGCGGCTTCCGAACGGGCCAGATCGGCTCGGCCTCCATGGTGTCGCTCGCCCCCGGCACCAACGACGCGCAGAAGACCACGGGCGTCAGCGTCATCATCCTCGCCCTGATCGCCAACGGCACCCTGCCGGGCCAGGGGCGAAGGCCCCCGACTGGGTGATCGTGCCTCCGTTCAGCCTGATCCCGCGAACAGTGAAGCGAAGATCGCCCACCTCGGCAGCGCATGCCTGACCCCGAACGGAAACCCGACGGGGCTCGAGGACACTGTTTGGCGCTGCCTCGGCCGTCGGCGGGCGTGGGCTCCTCATCAGGAGCGGACCGGTCGGTGGACGATCCGCAGGCGCGGTGAGGGCAGCAAGAAGGCGGCGCAGCCGATCTGGAACAGAATGCCGATCAGCGCCCACCCGCTGACGAGCAGCACGAACATCGGCGGTCCGCACCACAGGACGGTGACGACGGGCTGATGGAGTTCGCTCTCCCTCTTCGGCGCGGAGAGGAGGAGCAGCAGCAGCGACGGCACGCCGAACCACCCGAACAGGAACAGCCCCAGGTCGATGAAGCCGGTCAGGAACTCCGGTCCGGAGAGCTCACCGGTATGTGCCAGCCAGAGCGCGCAACCACCGGCCGCAGCACTCCATACACAGCCGAGGGCGAACAGATAGCGGACGGCGGCCCGCATGAACCACGCCAGGGCGCTCTCGGTTCTCAGCACGGCACCCATGGCCGCTCCACCCCTTCGGCAGCTCCAACAGGAGCATCATCCTCGCAGGATATTTGAACGCGTTCAATAGCTTCCCTGGGTGGCCTCTGTTCGAGCGACGGGGTTGGCTCATGAGCCACCCCAGCCATCTGAACCGGCATCAACCCGGACAGATCCTCTGAACGACGCCGCCCTGGGGGGCGCCTGCGGGCTGACCATGCCGTTTTCCCGTAGGTCGCGCCAGAATTCGGCCGGGATCTGCTCGTCGAGAGCGGCGAGGTCCTCCGCGACCCGGCTCGGTTTGGTGGCGCCGGGGATGGCAGCGGCAGAGACAGGGTGAGCGAGGGAGAACTGCAGGGCCGCTGCCTTGACGCCCACCCCGTGTCGCGCGCAGATACCGTGGGGCCGCGCGCAGGCCGTCTCGGGGTGCGGCCCGTCGAGCGCATGGAGGTGTGACGATGAGCGGAGCGAACCGGACCCCGTCGTCCGGGTCGGGAAGGCCCGCGGTCGCGGTACTCGGCACGGGCACCTCGGGAAGGCCATGGCAGCGGCCTCAACAGCACGTACGTCCAGAGCAAGGGCCCGAAGATGATCGACGACGACCTCGACACGAGGGTTGGGGTCTCGTGGGGGAGGGCTTCGATGTTGTCGGCCTCCAGGACGACCTGGATGGGGTCGTATCCGGAGGCGTCAGCTGTGACCTCGGCCGCGGCGACGGCGGCGGCGGTGGGGTCGACGGCGGAGAAGAGCTCGGCCGGACCGAACGGGTCCTGCTCCAGGAGGCGGTCTGCGGCGGCGACCTGGACGGGCGAGGCATCCACACGGTACAGGAGGACGGCCTGCTGGGCTCGCTCGGTCAGGTCGCCGAGTTCGGCGCTCTCCACGGCGGCGAGCTCGGTCGCGGTCTCGGCGAGGACGGCCTTGGTGAGGTCGGGGTCGTCGAGTTCGTGGAGGGCCCGGCCGACGCGGTTCGCGGACTCGATCAGGCGGCTGTAGGAGACGACCATCGTGCCGCCGCTGGGGAGGTTCGGCTCGGCGATCGCGCCCGCGACCTCGCCGAAGGCTTGGCGTTCTTGCTCGCGGCGCCAGCCCTCAGTGTTGGGCTCCAGGGAGCCGGCGGCGCTGGCCGGGTGGGTGTAGGTGCGCCACAAGGCGTCGGACAGCTGGGTGAGCGCTCGGGCCAGGCCCAGAAGCGCGGAGGTGCCGACCTCGGCGGGGAGGGCGGCGATGCGGGTGGCGAGGTCGCCTTCGCCCGTTCCCCAGGTGCCGATCAGCTCGTGTCGTGCGGGGTCGATGCTGTAGCGGGTCATGGAACCGTACCTTCACTCTCTACCGCGGCACTGCCTGGCTGAGCGTCATTTTGGCGCAGGTATGAGCGGGGTGATCGCGTTGGCCGAAGGATGGGCCCGTCTCGGCGCTGGGTGGGTGCGGGCAGCGCCGTCCAGGGTTGTCCCCCCGCGCGCTCGTGGTCTGCAGGGCCTCCCGGTCGGGATGCCCGCCCAGTGGTTGCCTCCTCAGCATGAGGCCGTGACGGCTCCGCTGTGCCCGCAGGAACCGGCAATGGGTTTGTGCCGCGTTGCATGTCGTCGACACATGCACGGTGACGCCGTGACAGCCCTGTCTCGTCGCCCGCCGCCGAGGTCGGTTCATGGACGAGGAACATCCGGCGGGGATCGTCCCTCCTGTGGCCCTTGTCGGCGGATGGCTCGCCGTACCTGGCGGCCCGGGCCACGAAGCCGTCCCCGAGGCCGGTCGGAGTAATTCCACGTGTGTCGCAGACCAAATGCTCTGCACTCGAACAAATGTCAATAAGGTGGCCCCCAGGGCGCTGCCGGTGTGGCCGAAAGCGCTGTCGAACCCCAAGGGAAAGGGTGACGGGAAATGTCAGAAGACATCAAGATCGGGAACTGGCTTCTCAGTCAGGACGCGGACGGAAACCTCGTGATCAGAAACGGGTCGGCGGTATTCTCCTTCACCAAGGATGGAAGGATCGCTGGAAAGCACGGGGACTTCGTCGAGGAGGACACGATCATCTACCTCAAGAATGAAGTCCGGGGGAACGGCTACCTCAACGCCACGAGTCACGGCGACGGTGACCACCCCTCGGGCTTCAACGGGTGGGCGTTCTGGATGAGCGGCCCCGACGACGAGAGCAAGCTGCGCATCCTGAAGAAGCCGCAGTAGCCGAGGCGCCGGTGAGGTGCGGCGCGGGAGCTCCCGAACGCACACGGGTGTCCCCGCGCTGCGCCCCGGACATTGGTGCGGGCGGCGTCTGGGAGGTGAGGCTCTCGTTGGGGGGCGCGATTCTGGGGTTTTGAGTCAATTGGCCGGACCGGCTCGTACGGGTGGGGGCGGCCTCGTCATCCCGTTGTCGAATGGTGCTGTTGGTGGGTCGGCGCCGCGGCGGCGAAATGCTATTGACCCGAAACGCTCCGGGTTCAGGCCTTGCAGCACGTCGCCGCAGGTCATCGGCCCGACAAGCGGAAGCCTTTGAGTTTCGGATCAATAATCACGCTCGGCCGTGATAAGTGTCGCTAGGGAGTCTATGGCATGAATATTCTTTCTCCGCCTCTCACGCAGGCTGCCAATTTCACCAGCGCGGTCTCCGGTGGCGTCGATCCCCGGACGGGCCTATTCAATATTCAGATCGCTCTGGGTAATATCGTCGGAAACCGCAACCTCGGCCCGTCGCTGCCGTTGAGCCTGAGCTACTCGCCGTTGACCCGGACCGACGTGGGGTTCGGGCGGGGCGTCTCGCTGGGGCTGACCGCCTACGACAGCTCCGAGCGACTGCTGACCTTGTCGACGGGTGAGCAGTACAAGGTGGACGACCCTGAGACCGGCACGGACGTCTTCCTGCGGCAGAAGAAGCTCGATACGCTCCGCGTCACCAAGGACAAGGACAAGGGCTGGTACCGGATCGTTCACAAGTCCCGTGACGTGGAGATTTTGACGGGGCCTGGGATCGGACCCGACCTCAAGGTGCCGACCGCTCTCCTGACGCCGGCCGGCCACCGCCTGGACCTGACGTGGGACCTGAGCGTCCCGCAACCGCGCCTGCAGAAGATCGAGGACGAGTACCACGACACATTGCTGACCGTGGAGTACACCGACTCCGTGACCACGCTGACATTCCTGCCCGATGATCCGGCCGAGGGTTACAAGGTCGAGCTGGAGTTCATGAACGGCCTACTCGACAGCGTGCATCACTTCGGGACGGGCCAGGACGAAGCACTGGTGTGGACGTTCGAGACCGAGCCCATGGGGCAGCAGGGGGAGTGGGGATCGTGGATCACCAAGGTGACCTGCCCCGGCGGGATGACCGAGACCGCCACCTACCGCAACGACGGAACCGGCCACCAGTTCCCGGAGTCCGCCCACCTGCCGGCGCTGCCGTACGTGACGCAGCTCGTTCAGGATCCGAAGGGCGGGCAGCCGCAGATCACGGTGAAGTACGACTACACCGACAAGAACTTCGTCGGCGGGAACTCCCAAGTGAGCTGGGATCCGGATCGGGACAACCTCTTCGACGACTTCCTGAGCGACTACACGTACGGGTCGACGGAGTCCCGCAGTTGCGACAACCAGGTCACGACGATCACCCGTACCTACACTCAATACCACCTGCTGACCGAGGAGAAGACGGAACGGAACGGTTTCTCCCATCGGGTGGTGACCGAGTACTACGCGCAAACAGGCCAGAAATTCGACAAGCAGCCGGCCCAGTTCCAGCTTCCGAGGAAGCGGACGGTCACCTGGACCGGCCCTGGGGGAACCCGGCCCCCCGAGGTCACGACGACCGAGTTCGACGACTGGGCCAACCCGACATCGCGCACCGAGCCCGACCGCGCTGTCACCGACTGGGCGTACGAGCCGCAGGGCGGAGACGGATTCTTCCGCCTGCTCACGACCGTCACCCGCCGGCCGGCGCCGGACACCGGGTTCGAAGCGCCCACCTTGACCACGGCGTATGAGTACAAGGCGTACTCGCCCACGGCGGATCCGCGGGTGGGCACCGCGATGCTGAAGACGCAGGAGACACAGGCCGCCGATGGCAAGCTCCTCAAGCGGGAGACCTACAACTACGACACCGCCATTGCGGAGTTCGGTCGGCTCGTCAAGCAGGTCGTCACCGAGAACCCGGGTGACAGCAATGGTGGCTCGCCGTCCACCCACACCTTCGCGTTCTCGGTCGATTCCTCAGGGGCCCTGGTCCAGAAGCACACGCTGACGTCCCACGACAACCTCTCAGTGACCCGAACACAACGGCGCTCCCGGTTCACCGGACGCCTGTGGTCGTCCACCGACGCCCAGGACACGACCGTGACCATGGCCTACGACAAGCTGGGCCGCGTGGTGAGCCGCACCGCGAACCCGGGCACCGAATACGAGGCGACAGACTCCTGGGAGTACACGGCCGGCAGTGGTGACGTCCCGTTCACCGTGACGTCCACCGACGCGATGCGCAATCAGGTCCGCGAGACCCTCGACGGTGCCGGGCGGCCGATCAAGCGCGAACGCAAGGACGCGGACGGCGACGGAGTCTGGCACATGGTCCAGGAGACCGCCTATGACGAGCAGGGGCGCACCTCGAAGGTCTCGGTCCTGGACCAGGCGAAAAGCGGCCCGATCGAGCTGACCCGGACCCTCTCCTACGACGACTGGGGCCAGCTGGAGAAGACCTCCTACAACAGCGGCGCGATCGAGGTGACCCGGGCCGACCCGGTCCGACTGACGACCACAACCCAGTTGCTGGGAGGCAGCACCCCGGTGACAGGAACCGAAGTGACCACCCACAACCTCCGGGGCGAGGCCGTGCGCGTGGAGCGCTTCGACCTGCAAGGCAACTCCGCCGGCCGTCGCACACTCGAACGCGATGGCTGGGGGAGGCTGCGCAAGGAGACCGATGAGCTCGGGCGCGCGACGAGCTACGAATATGACGCACGGGGACGGCTGACCCTCACCACATTGCCGGACCCGGACCACACGCAAATCTCGCGTACCTACGAGCCGTCCTCGCCCGACATGCTGATCACACAGATCGGCGTCGAGAAGGTCGTCTACGGCACACAGTCCTTCGACGGCCTGGGACGGCTTACCACCGCCACCTCCGGCGGACGCACCTGGTCGTACGGCTACAACAGACCCGGGGACCCCCACCCGTCCTCGGCCACGGGCCCCGACGGGCAGGATCTCGGCTACCAGTACGTTCCCGAGCTCGGCAACGCTCTCACGGAGGTCAAGGCTCACGGCCCGGCGGGCGAAGCCACCCAGCAGTTCACCCGACACAAGACCACGGGCTGGCTGACGGGTGCCCAAGAGGGGGCCGCCGCCATCGCCCGCAGCTACTCCTCCGTGGGACGGCTGACCAGCGACACCGGCCAGACCTCGGGGCAGGACAAGGTCACGATGCAGTGGACCTACACCGTCGGCGGCCTGGAGCAGAGCTACACCTGGGTCGACCCGAAGGCCACCCAGACGATCGAGCGCGACACGTGGGGCCGTATCAAGACGGTCACCGATCCGGCCATGAGGGTCGCGGTCGACTACGACGGTGCCGGCCGCATTGCCGGTTGGACGGCGGACGATGGCCAGGGGCACACTCTGGTCACGACGCTGGCTCTGGACGACTTCGGCCGGGAGGTCCGGCGTACCGTCACCGACAGTCGGAAGGTGGTCTGGACGCTCACCCAGGCCTGGCTCGGCAACGGCCTCCTCAAGCAGCGGACCCTCGCCCGGGACGGCACGAAACTGCGCGAGGAGACGTTCGCGTACACCAGCCGCAACCAGCTCGCCGAGTACACCTGTGACGGCATCGCGTTGCCGCGGGACGAGCACGGCAACGCGATCACCCAGCAGGTGTTCACCTACGACTTGTACGGCAACGTCACCACCTGCCGGAGCACCTTGCTCGCCGGCTCCAGCGTCACCGCGAACTACCGCTTCGCCAAGGACGACCCATGCCAACTCACCGGCATCGACTACCAGGACTCGGTCTATCCCGCCCGAACACTCCAGTACGACGCGTCCGGCAGGCTCGTCGTCGATGCGGCCGGAAGCAAACTCGGTTATGACGCGCTGGGCCGCCTGACCGCCGCCGAGCCGGGCAGCGGCTACGGGTACGACCCGCTGGACCGGCTACTTACTCAGCAAGCCGAAGGGACCACCCGGCGGCTGACCTACCGGAAGCAGACACTCGCCTCCGTCACCGAGGGCGGACAACGCACCCGCCTCCTCGGGCTGGGCCAGACTTGTGTAGCCCAGCACCGCGAAGGGGGCACGCCTGAGACCCGTTTGCTCGTGGTCGACGGCAAGCAGACCGTGCTGGCGGCGGCCACGGCCCAGCAGCACGAGGAGTACGCCTACACTGCCTACGGTTACCGCCCGGTAGGCGCAGCGAGCAGTGTCCTCGGCTATGACGGGCAGTGGGCCGATCCGGCGTTGGGCTGGCTGCACCTGGGCGACGGCTACCGGGCGTACGACCCCGCGCTGATGCGCTTCACCACGCCCGACAGCGCGAGCCCCTTCGGCGCAGGCGGCGTCAACCCCTACGCGTACTGCCTGGGCGACCCGATCAACCGCACCGATCCGACCGGACACCTGAGCTGGCAGGCCTGGCTGGGCATCGGCCTCGGCGTCGCGGCGCTGGCGCTGACGGTCGTGACGGCCGGCGCGTCGATCGCGGCAGCCGGCAGTGTCATGGCGGCGGTCAGTGCGACATCGACCACGGCATTGGTCGTCGGTGCCGCTGGCGTCGTCTCCGATGTGACCGCGATCACCAGTGGTGCTCTCGAAGAAGCCTCGCCGAAGGCATCCTCGATCCTGGGATGGGTCTCGCTCGGCACCGGCCTCGGGGAAGCGGGCGCGGGCGCGGCCCGGGCCGTCTCCCGACTGGCCAGGCGCACCCCCGAGATCGCCGAGGCTGGTGTACGAGGCACGGTCTCCTCGGTGGAAGCCGCACGTGGCACGGCCTCGTCAGTGGACACCGGGCGTGGTGTGGTTGCCTCGGAGGGCCCCATGCGGGGCTCGGGGATGTCGCGAGAGGCCAACGCCCCCGACGCCGCACCGTCCCGCTTCGAAGCCACGCGTTACGGCAACGGGCGCACAGTGTGGTCCAGCCCCGACCCGGTGGGGCCCGTGGGTGTGAGGAACGTTGTCGGAACAGCGGTGGAAGAACGCAAGAACGTCGTCGTCCTGTCCGGCACCCATGGCAGTCCGGATGGGATCAGAACGGCCGAGCACTTTGACCGAGACATTTTCGAACAGGACGAGTTCGTGAAGACGCACTATCAGGGGCCGTCTCTTCGCGTAAAGGTCTACGACCTCGGCAGCGCCGAAATGACGGATCACAAACTGAGGCGGATCCTGACTCGTCCCAACACCGCGTTCGTTTGGGCGTTCTGCCACAGCAGCCACGACAGGCAGCTCCTGGCATTCGCCAAAATGTCGCGCCCGCCCAAGATCTACCACGTGTGAATCCCGCGACCAAGGAGACAGCTATGACGTGGACGTCCGTATCGAAGCTCACGATCGTGACTTGCAGCGGCAAGTCGGAGGGGGAGATCGAAGTGGGTCACCCGATCGGAGTGGTGGTGTCGGTCCAGGCCCGCGACGGAAACAACAAGGAGATCACGGTTGATTCCGCTGTGTTGATCGAGCGTACGAAGCTCATTGACTACGTCACCGAGTCGGAGCTCCACCGGGACGGGGAAAGTGGATGGTGCTACTGGGCTGACCCCGGTATTTGCGAACGCTCCGGATTGGGTCGATCCGCAGGCTTCCAGGCTGCGGAAGGCGCCGGAGCCCAAGTGGTCGAGTTCGGGGTGACCTGCGGTACCTATCCTCCAGAGCCACCCACCAAGTCGATCGGTATCGAGATCAGGACCGACTCCGGGGCGGTCATCAAGAGCTCGCTCAATTCGCACATCAACAGCAAGGTCGAGATCACCGCGAAGTAGTGCTCTGCGGTACCTTCCCTGCCCTCTGGGCCGGGGTGGTTCCCGATGTCCGGTGAGTCCGCAACGCGCGCGTGAACTTGCGACTGACCGCGTCAATCGAACTAGTCGCATGCCACACCTTCGGATGACCTGGCCTCTGTCACCGTTTCGACGGCGTCTCCTGTGGGGGAGGGCGGACTGCAGCTGACCAGCAGGCATGTGGCGGGCCCGGAAGCTTGCCATCCCAAAACGATGGATCAGTTTCCCGGGTTCGACGGGTCGGCCGTGCAGGGCGTACTCGAGGGCGGTGAGGACCAGGTCTGCGTCGGCGCGTTCGGAGGTGTGCCAGCCCGCGATCCGGCGGGAGAAGGCGTCGCGGATCGTGGCCAGCCACCACGGTCCCTCGCCGGTGGGGATCAGTGAGATGTCGGCGACCCACAGCCGGTTCGGCGCGATGGCGGTGAAGTCGGGCCGGAGCAGGTCCGGGGCGAGATCCGCCGCCGGGTCACGGCGGGTGAAGGAGCGGGGCCGTCGCGGGCTGACGCCCTGCAGGCCGGCCTGGCGCATCAGGCGTTCGACCCGCTTGCGGCCGACCCGGGTGCCCTCGCGCCGCAGGACGGCGTGGACGCGCGGGGAGCCGTAGGTCTCGCCGGAGTCCGCGTGGATGCGGCGGATGTGCTCGGTGAGTTCGGCGTCGTGGCGCTTGCGCGTACACGGTGCGTGGACGTCGCGGCGCCAGCGGTAGTAGGTGGAGGCGGGGATGTGCAGTTCCCGGAGGACGGGCTCGGCCCCGAAGTGGTCCTGGTGCTCGTCGATGAGCTTCAGTACCGTCGCCGGGTCGGGTCGAGCTCCTGGGCGAAAAAAGCCGATGCGGCCTTGAGGATCTCGCAGGATCGGCGGAGTTCGGCATTCTCCTTGCGCAGAGCGGCCAGCTCCTCCTTCTCCGTGGTGGTCGGCCGGTCGTCGCGCTCACCGCGGTCCGCCTCGTCCTGGCGGATCCAGTTCCGCAGGGCCTCGTGGTGGACCCCGAGGTCGCGGGCCATCTGGCGGATCACCGGCTTCGGGTCGGCGGTGCGGTACATCTCCACCGCACGCCGCCGCAACTCGGGCGGGTAATTCATCTGAGCAGCCATCACAATGGCTCCCTTCTCATGGCCTATCAGGCCATATCCCGCAACCTTCCGCACCTCGGGGGAACCTCAGATCGCCATCGGCCCCGCTTGCCCGACCGCCGCCAACCACTACTCAGGACGCACCTTCACCGCCACGGGCAGCTGGAGCATGTACTACCCGGCAGCGGACACCACCGTGCCGGCCAAGCCCCCGCTCGGCCCGATCACCGTGTACGTGCCGGCCACCCCGTTCGCCGTCTAGGCTTCGCTGCGCACCATCGACCCGGTGCTGCGGCTGGGCGTGCCGGTCGCCGCGCTGCTGGTCGCGCTGGCGGCCTGGCTGGCGACCAGCCGGGCGCTGCGCCCGGTGGAGGCGATCCGCGCCGATCTGGGCGAGATCGGCGAGCACCGGCTGGACCGCCGGGTCCCGGTGCCGCACTCCCGCGACGAGATCTCCGGGATGGCCCGGAGCACCAACGCCACCCTGGACCGGCTGGAGCGCTCGGCCATCCGGCAGCAGCGCTTCGTCGCGGACGCCTCGCACGAGCTGCGCAGCCCGATCGCGGCGCTGCGCACCAACCTGGAGGTCTCGCTGGCCCACCCCGAGCGCACCGACTCGCCGGCCGCCACCCGGGAGGCACTCACCTCGGTCGAGCGGCTCCAAGGCACCGACCTGCCTGACGCTGTGCCCGGCCCTCCGGCGATTCGAGCATGCATGTTTCACGGCTGGGTGGCAGCGTGGAGGGGTCATGATCCGGATGCGCGGGGACGGCCTGGATGCACGGAGTGGACAGCCACGCCCATGGGGGCACGACACCGGGCGGACCGGGGGAACACCGGTCCGCCCGTGGGCGGCTGCGCTCGCGGCTGTGGGTGCGCAGTGTCGCCGGGCAGGTGTTCCTGTGGATGCTGGTCATGGTGGTGCTGCTGGTCGGCGCCGCGCTGACGGCCCTCATCCTGCAGGCCCGAAGCTATGCCACGAGTGATGCTGCGAGCCGCACACGCGCCGCGGCGATCACCTTGGCGCAGGCCCCCACGGTGGCGGCTGCTCTCGACAGTGCTGATCCGACCGCGGTGCTGCAGCCGCTGGCCGTGAACGTGCAGAAGAGCGGCGGCTTCGACTACATCGTGATTTTCGGCACCAATGGGATCCGCTATGCCTCCAC
Source organism: Kitasatospora sp. NPDC001132 (assembly GCF_053598415.1). Taxonomy (NCBI): domain Bacteria; kingdom Bacillati; phylum Actinomycetota; class Actinomycetes; order Kitasatosporales; family Streptomycetaceae; genus Kitasatospora; species Kitasatospora sp. NPDC001132. The sequence continues at coordinate 181,555 of NZ_JBSFKF010000011.1, forward strand.
GGACCATCCCGAGCTGATCGGACAGCACGTCTACGGCTCCTACCAGGGGGCCCTGAAGGGGCCGGTCACCACGACCGAAACCACACCGCTAGGACATGACATGGACACCGTCGCGCCGGTTTCCAGGCCGGATGGCTCGGTCGCCGGCCTGGTCTCGGTGGGCCACTCCGTCAAGAACGCAACCAGCGCGGCGGCCCGACAGCTGCCGGTCCTGTTCGGCGGCGCGGTCGCCGCGGTCGCCGTGGGTACGGGCGGGGCGGTGCTGGTGCGGCGGCGGTTGCGCCGTCAGACGCACGGTCTGGGCCCGGCCGAGATGACGCGGATGTACGAGCACCACGACGCGGTGCTGCACGCGGTCCGCGAGGGCGTGCTGATCGTCGGCGGGGACGGGCGGGCGCTGCTGGCGAACGACGAGGCCCGGCGGCTGCTGGAGCTGCCGCCCGAGGTGGAGGGGCGGCCGGTCACCGAGCTCGGGCTCGATCCCGGGCTGGCCGAGCTGCTGGCGTCCGGGCGGGCCGCCACCGACGAGGTCCACCCGGCCGAGGACCGGCTGCTCGCCGTCAACAACCGCCCCACCGCGCCGTACGGCGGCGGGCCCGGCAGCGTCGCGACCATCCGGGACACCACCGAGCTGCGGGCGCTGGCCGGGCAGGCCGAGGCGGCCCGGGCCCGGCTGAAGCTGCTCTACGACGCGGGTGTACGGGTCGGCACCACTCTGGACGTGGTGCGCACCGCGCAGGAGCTGGCGGATGCGGTGATTCCCCGGTTCGCGGACTTCGCCACGGTCGAGCTGGCCGAGGCGGTGCTGCGCGGTGACGAGCCGCTGCCGGGCACGGGCTTGGCGGGAGGTCCGCGGATTCGCCGCGTGGCTGCCGGCGGCATCCGGGAGGACTGGCCGTTCTACCCGGTGGGCTCGCAGATCAGCCCGCTGCCGGGCACCTCGCAGGCCACCGCCCTGGAGAGCGGGCACGCTACGCTGGTGGCCGACCTGCACCAGGCGCAGGCCTGGCGGGCGCGTGACCCGCAGACCGCCGACCGGATCCTCGCGTACGGGGTCCACTCGCTGATCTCCGTGCCGCTGCAGGCGCGCGGCCTGGCCCTGGGCACGGTCACCTTCTGGCGCGCGGACCGGTCCGAGCCGTTCGGGCAGGAGGACGTCGCCTTCGCCGAGGAACTGGTCGCCCGCGCGGCGATGTGCATCGACAACGCCCGCCGCTACACCCGTGAGTACCGGATGGCCGAGACGCTGCAGCGCAGCCTGCTGCCCCGGGGACTGCCTGAGCAGAGCGCCCTGGAGGCGGCCTACCGCTACCGGCCGGCGCAGCGGGGGGTCGGCGGGGACTGGTTCGATGTCATCCCGCTGCCCGGCTTCCGCGTGGCGCTGGTGGTCGGCGACGTCGTCGGCCACGGCCTGCACGCCGCCGCCACCATGGGCCGACTGCGCACGGCCGTGCTCAACTTCTCCGCCCTCGACCTGCCCCCGGACGAGCTGATCGCCCGCCTCGACGAACTGGTCACTCACCTCGACCAGGGTGAGGCGCGCGATCGGGGCGAGGTGGCTGTGGGAGAGGGTGACATCGAGGGCCAAGGCGAGGGCGAGCGGGCGGTCACGGGCGCGACCTGCCTGTACGCGGTCTACGACCCGGTCTCCGGGCGCTGCACGATGGCACGGGCGGGTCACCCGCCGCCCGTGCTGGTACACACCGACGGAAGGGTGGAGTTCGTCGACCTGCCCGCCGGCCCGCCGCTCGGCGTGGGCGGCCTGCCCTTCGAAGCCACCGAACTCCAGCTGGCACCGGGTACCGCACTGGTCCTCTACACCGACGGCCTCGTCACCAGCCGCGAGCGCGACCTGGACAGCGGGCTCACCGCGCTGCGTGCCTGCCTGGCCAGCGCCCAGACCCACGGATCCCTGGACTCCGCCTGCCAGGCCGTGTTCGACGCACTGGTCCCGACACGCCCGGGCGACGACATCGCCCTCCTCATCGCACGCACACGCCTCTTCGAGCCCGACCAGGTGGCGACCTGGGACGTACCCGACGACTTCGCCGCCGTCTCCCGCATCCGCAACGAGTGCGCCGACCAGCTGAGCGCCTGGGGCCTGGAGGACCTGACCTTCACCACCGAACTGATCCTCAGCGAGCTGATCACCAACGCCATCCGCTACGGCGTCCAGCCGGTCCGCGTTCGCATGCTGCGCGACACCAGCCTGGTCTGCGAGGTCTCCGACGCCGGCAGCACCGCCCCGCACCTGCGCTACGCCGCCACGACGGACGAGGGCGGGCGGGGGCTGTTCCTGGTGGCACAGATGGCCGAGCGGTGGGGGACCCGGTACACGGCCCGGGGCAAGGTCATCTGGTCGGAGCAACCGCTGACCGCACCCGAGTTTCAGTTCGAGGCGATGCTGTAGCCCGGCCCCATGGACAGAGCGTGTCAAGGGACGGTAGGAGAGCTCCCCGCTGGCGGAAAGTTGATCGGCTCTGATCAACATTTCGGGGTCGCGCAGCGTGACTGAACGTCAGATCGATCTTTGAACCTGTGTACTCTGTGATCAGACGTTGAAGCTGCTTCTCCCGCATATGGCTGCCCTGGTGGTCGAGGATGTTCGCGAGATCGGGGGTGAAGATCACCGCCCGAATAGCTTCTGACCATGCCCTGGTCCCACTCGGCGTCGGTGAGCTTCGCCGAACAGCGGGTACAGGCCGGGCCGCTCGCCCCCGGCCTGCTCGCAGGCGCGGCGGCCGCGGCCTCGGACAGTACGGACGGGAAGTACGGCGAGTGGGTCAGTTGAGGGTTTTGTAGAAGAAGGTGCTGGAGGCGAGGGTGCCGTCGGGGTCCGCGGCATAGCCGGGGACGAGCCCGTACGGGGTCCAGCCGGCCGAGTGGTAGAGCTGTTCGGCGGGGCTGTCGGTGCGGGTGTCGAGCAGCAGAAGGGTGGCGGAGGCTGCTGCGGCGGCGTGTTCGGCGGTGTGGAGGAGGCGGCGGGCGAGGCCCTGGCCGCGGGCGTCGCGGTGGATCATCAGTTTGACGATCTCGGCGCGGTGGCGGCCGTTGTCCTTGTCGCCGAGGACCAGGCTGACGGTGCCGACGATCCGGCCGCCGGGGTCGCGGGCGATCCAGCTCAGGCGGTGTCCGGCGGCCAGCACGTCCTGGTACTGGAGCCACCAGCGGGTGGCCTCGGTGCGGTCGAGGCCGTCGAGGAAGCCGATCGACGCGCCGTCGGCGACGGCGTCGAGCAGCAGGTCGGCGAGCCCGTCCTGGTCGGCCGTCAGGTCGGCGGCAGTGAGGCGGACGATCTCGGTCATGGCGGGTACCCCCTGGGGTGCGGCGGTCGAGGTGGTCGTGGTGGTCACGGCGGTCCGGGCGGTCCCGGGGATCGAGGCGGTCACGGCCGTCACGGCAGGACGACGGCGAGGGCGTAGCGGACCGGGCGCGGGTCCGGGCAGTGGAAGCGGGACGGGCCCCAGAGCCGAAAGCGCAGGCAGTCGCCGGTGGCCAGCTGGTGGGTCTCGCCGCGGACGGTGAGTTCCAGGGTGCCGTCCAGGATCCACAGGTGCTGTTCGATACCGGGGACGGGCGGCGCGTCATAGTCGATGGCGTCGCCGGGGTGCAGGGTGCCTTCGATCAGTTCGCCGCGCAGTCCTGCATGCGGCGGGGAGACGGAGCGGCGCACGAAGCCGGATGCGGGGTCGCGCCAGACCGGCTGGTCGGCGGCGCGGAGCAGCTGGGGCGGTTCGGCCTCGACCTCGGCGAGCAGGCGGGACATGGTGCGGCCGTATGTGGAGCAGAGCCGGCCGAGCTGGGCGGCGGTGGGGCTGATCTCGGCGCGTTCCAGGCGGGAGAGGGTGGAGCGGCTGACGCCGCTGCGGCTGGCGAGGTCGTCGAGGGACCAGCCGTGTTCGGCGCGGAGCGCGGCCAGGCGGGTGGCGAGTCGCAGGTCCTCGGGGGACAGTTCCGAATCTCTCACATCCGGGAGAATATCCCAGATCCAGGATGCGAGGGCCGGTGGGGTCGCAGCGGTGCGGGCCGCGCTGTGCGAGGGTCGGGACGGTTGGCCTCTCCCCGGGGCCAGGTCATGGATAGGGAGAGGCCACCCGGGCCGCCTTCGTACGTGGGGGCCGGAGGCAGTGCGATGCCGTCATCGAGCCAGGCCCTTCCCGCCCGCCCATGAAGACAGCAACCGCACCACGAACGCCGGAGACCGCGTTCCACTGACGCAACAAAGGACCCTCTGGCACAAGCCGGACACTCATCGGCGCTTAGGAAACCGCACGATGCCGACCAGCGGAAGCGTCACCAGCATGACACCGGAAACCGCACCAGGATGACGCCAGGCCGCCCCCTACCGCCTCTGACCAGGCATCGGCCCACAGAACGACGCGACAAACCGTTGCAACTCACCACGACAACGAAATGCAACTTCGCACCGCGCCTCGGGGAGGGGGAGGGAGGAGTGCCGCTCACCGGTCCCGGCGGTTCGCGGAGAAGACCACCAGCGCCACGGCGACCAGCATCCACACCGCGAGGACGAGGCAGGCGCCCCCCGCCTTCCATGGCCACTCCACAGCGGCGGGCTGGCCGTGCCCGGGTGCGGCGCCTGGGGACCGCGGGCATCCGGATGCCGGCTCAGAATGCACCGGTTCGTCCGAAAACCGGTTGGGTTGGTCCCCGAACCACCCCTAGAGTGGCGCGATGGCGACTCAAGTGATCATACTCAACGGCGGTTCCAGTTCGGGGAAGACCGGTCTGGCCCGCTGCCTCCAAGCCGTCCTGCCGGACCCGTGGCTGACGTTCGGGGTCGACACGCTGATACAGGGCATGCCCCCGTCCGTCCTGGCTTCGGAGGCGGGGATCGACATCGGCGCGGACGGCTCGGTGTCGGTGGGGGACGGTTTCCGGGAGCTGGAGGACGCCTGGATGGCGGGGATCGCGGCCATGGTCCGCGCCGGGGCGCGGGTGATCGTGGACGAGGTCTTCCTCGGCGGCCCTGCCTCCCAGCAGCGGTGGCAGCGGGCCCTGACGGGCATCGAGGTGCTCTGGGTCGGGGTGCGGTGCGAGGCGGAGGTCGCGGCGTGGCGCGAGGTCACCCGAGGCGATCGGGTCACGGGGATGGCCGAGGCCCAGGCCGAGGCCGTCCACCAGGGGGTGCGCTACGACCTGGAGGTGAACACGGCCGGCACCGAGTCCGTGGAGTGTGCGCGGTCGATCGCAGCGCGGCTCGGCTGACCCGCACGGTCCGCGAGGTAGCTCGATTGCTCGCCGTGTTCGAACGAGCACGGTCGACGAGCGTAGACGCTGCGGGAAGGGCGACGGTTGCGGGGCGGTCCGGGCGGCCGGGCCCCGCTGAGGAGCCCGCCGTACCGCGTGGTGCCCCTCCTCACGTGGTGCGCGTCGGCGGGGCCGGAGCGCCCGGGGCGGGGCGGGTGCCGCCACCGGTACGGGACGGCGCTACCGCGCGCCGATTCGGTGGGCGCGCAGGGTGGCGGCGCCGGTTTCGGCGAGCCCGTCGGCAAGGGTGCGCAGTCCGGGGTGGATGACGCGCAGCGCCTCGATGTCGGCGTGCCAGCGGTGTCCGGCGGCCCACTGTCGGCGGACCTCGGCGAACTCCGGGTTCAGCGCGGCCGCCTCCTCGTGGGTGACCCACTCGTAGCGCACCGGGGTGCCGGTCGCGGCACTGATCGCGGCGGCGGCCTCGACCGGGGTGAGGTCGTCGCCGGCCAGCTCCAGGTCCGCCGCCGTCTTGGCCGGTGTCCGGACGCTCGGGTAGTCCAGACTCTCCCCCAAAAGCACCAGCGTCGACCGCAGCCGGGACGACTCCGCCCCGTCCCCGGCCGCGGCGCGCAGCGCCTCAAGGACTTCCCGCAGGGCCCTCAGGACCCAGGCGGGGAGGACGTAGAGGACGACGGGGGCGCGGAGTCCTGCGCGGCAGTGGTGAGGTCAGCGGCGATCTCGCCGATGGCCTCGCCCGCCGTCTCCAGGGTCAGGGCCGGAAGCGGGTACTCGTGCGGGTGCAGTTCCAGGCCTGCCGGGCTCTTTGTCGTCACGGGGCGAATATCACGTTTCCATGGTGTCCGGCGGGGGTTTCCGGCGAAAGCCGCGTCCCCGTCGGGACTCTGCGGTATCCGGCGGGGGCGGGTGCGTTCAGCGCCACTGGTAGGAACCGCGCCCTGGCAGCCACGCTGCGTCGCCTCGCCGTACCGGTGTCACCCTTCACCCCCGGCGCCAGCCGGGGACTGCCACACGGCACCGAGGTACGGTGCCGGGCAGTCGGCTGCCATCATGCGCTTCAGGAATCGGGCGTCCGGCTCGGTCCACCCTGAACCGTGCCGAACTGTCTTGCTCCGGTGCTACGTTCAAGATGTCCGTCCCGCGTCCGCAGGAGCCTCCGGGGGCCGTCCATGACCGATCCCGACCGCGACGGCGAGCAGTCCACCAGGGCCCTGCTTGCCGAATACGCCTCCGGAACGCGCGAGTTCGACGGCCGGACGTTCACTGGGCTGCGGCTCGCCCAGGAGAACCTCAGCGAGGCTGTCTTCGTCAACTGCGCGTTCGACGACTGCATCCTTGCCATGGGTACCTTCGACCGCTGCGAGTTCCGGGGCTGCCGCCTGAGTCAGCCATCAATGCCAGCTTTATCCAAGCTCGGTTCTTGCACTGCGACGTCGACCATGTGGCCTTCGGCACCGCCGACTTCTTCCATGCCACCTTCCGCGGCGGGACGTTCGGCGGAAACTTCCGCGAGGCGTTTTTTCACCAGGGCGGATGAGGTTCTCGACAAGGGCACGGTCTTCGGCTCACCAGGTCACCGGCAAGGTGTGCAGGCCCACGAGGTTCTCGTTGTCCTTGAACGACAGCTCCGTCGTCGGCACCGCGAGCCGCAGCGCGGGGATTCGGCGGAAGAGGGTGCCGAGGGCCACCTGCAGTTCGACGTGGGCCAGTGCGCTGCCCAGGCAGTGGTGCGGCCCATGGCCGAGCGCCAGGTTCGGCGACGGCGGCCGGCCGAGGTCGAGCCGGTCCGGGTCCGGGAAGACCGACGGGTCCCGGTTGGCGGCGTCCAGTTGGATCAACACCCCTTCACCCGCCCGGACCGGGGTGGCGCCGATGACGATGTCCTCGGTCGCGACGCGAGCCATGCCGTTGTGAGCGACCGTCGTGTAGCGCAGCAGTTCCACCACGGCCTCGACGACGTCGTCCGTGGAACGGAAGGCGGCCAGTTGCTCAGGATGCGCGAACAGCGCCGCCACAGCGGTGGCGATCGTGTACGCGGACGTGCCGTGGCCCGCGTGGAACAGCAACTGCGTGGTCGCCACGGCGTCCTGGTGGCTCAGCTCCCCGGACCGAATCCGCTCGACCATCACCCGGCCCACCACGCCCCCTGCCGGAGAGCGCAGTTGTGCCTCCACCAAGCGGTGGAAATAGCCCTCCAGTGCGTCCAGCGCCCGGGATGCCTCGTCCGGCTGCGCGGTGCGCGACGCCACGGTGCGGCACAGTGCGTGCAGTAGTTGGCGGTCCTCCTCGGCGTCCACCCCGAGGACCTCGCAGATGACGCCGATCGCGACCGGCGTCGCGAAGGCGGCCACCAGGTCGGCCGGACGAGGGCCCGCGAGCATGGCGTCGATGGCGTCATCGACGATGCCCTGCACCCGGGGGCGCAGCGCCTCCATCTTCCTGGGGGTGAACTCCCTCATCAGCATCGCCCGCTGGGCCCGGTGCACCTCGTCCTCCCGGAGCGGGTACGGCAGCACGCGCTCCAGTTTGGCCGCGGAGGACGCCGAGGTGTGCGGAAACCCGGGGAGCCGGGCGTCCCCGCTGAGCCGGGTGTCGCCGAGCGCCTGCACGGCATCCTCGTACCGGGTCACCAGCCAGGGCATGCTGCCGTCCCGGATACCGATCCGTGGCAGGACGGCGGACCGCTGCGCGTGCAGATAGGCAGCGGGCGGGTCCAGCGGACACCGTCGGTCGCGGGAGACCGGGTAGCCGGGGAGCTCGCCGGGTTCGGTCATCGGGGCCTCACCTCGTTCGGTTGAGAGGAGAACCGGGCGGATATCGCCGCGGGTATCGGTGCCGCGTACAGCTCGCGCAGGGTGATCGGGATGCCCAGCTCCTCGCGCAACCTGCGGAGGACTCCCAGCAGTTGCAGCGAGTGGCCGCCCAGCGTGAAGAAGTCCTGGTCGGGCCCGGGCTCGGCCGTGCCCAGGGCCGCGCCGAAGATTCGCGCGACGGACCGTTCCACGGCACTGCCCGTGGGGACGGCCTGGGGCGGCGGGTCGGATCGGCGTTTGTGTGACCGGCTCCGGGGTGCGGCGCCGGGGAGCAGCACGGAGAGAGCAGCACGCGGGTCGGCGGTCACCGAGCGGAGCACCTGCCGATAGGCCGCCAACACGTCCTGGACGTCCTGCTCGCGCAGGGCCCCGCAGCTGTACTCGCCCCACATCTCCAGGCCGCCGTCCGCGCTCTCCACGACTCTGACGGTCAGCTCGAACTTGCCCGGCTCGCGGTCGGCAGGAAGCTCCCGTACCGCACAGCCGGGCAGTTCCAGGGTGCCGAGCGAACCTGCTGGGTGGTGGGCGAAGTTCACCTGCACGACCGGGGACCGGTCCGGGCTCCTGGGTGGGGCCAGCGCCGCGACCACCTCGTCGAACGGCAGATCGCAATGGCTGTGGGCAGTGGCGACCGTGGCGGCCACCCGCGTCAGCAGGCGGTCGAACCCGGGATCGTCGTTGAGGTCGAGATGCAGCGCGACCGGGTTAACGAAGAATCCCAGAACCTGCTGGACCTGCGGCTGGTCGCGGTTGGCGACGGCCAGGCCGACCACCGGCCGCGGTTGGTCCGCGCGGTGCGCCAGCGCCACGGCGAAGGCCGACAGCAGCACGGTGAACACGGTCTGCCGCTGAGCTCTGGCCAGGGCCCGGACCGCCGCGCCGAGCTCGGGGCCCAGTACCTGCCGGATCCGACCGCCATTGAGCGACGGAGGCGGCGTCCCCGGCGCGGGGTGCGCGTCCTCGGCCCGCAGATCGAGGACCGGGGGTGCGCCTGCCAGTTCGGTGCGCCACCAGTCCCGCAGCTCGGCCCGCCGCACGGAGGTCAGCTGCTCGCGCTGCCAGGCACCCCAGTCGGCGTACTGGACCGACAGTGGCGCCAGGTGGCCCCGGCCGGAGGAACCGGCCAGGACTGCCCGGTACAGCGCGCCCAGCTCCGTCAGCAGGACGTGGTGGGACCAGCCGTCGGCGGCGAGCAGGTGCGCGGAGAGCACCAGCAGGTGGTCGCCGGGCTCCAGCGGCAGTACCGCGATCCGCAGCAGTGGTCCTTCGGCGAGGTCGAACGGTCGGCGCAGGAACTCGGCGGCGCACCGCCGGGCCGTGGCCTCGTCGCGCGCCCCGGCGCGGTAGAGGGTCCGGACGGTGATCCGTCCGGCGGGGCGCACGCACTGCAGCGGGCCGTGCGCCGTGTCCGGGAACACGGTGCGCAGCGCCTCGTGCCGGGCCACCAGGGCGTCCACGGCCCGCTGCAGTGCGCCGACGTCCAGGGCACCGGTCACCCGGAACCACCGCTCGGTGCTGTGTGCACGGCCGGTGGGGTCGAGTGCGTGCAGGAACTGCAGACCCCGCTGGGCGAAGGACAGGGCGAAGAGGTCACCGTCGACGTCGGCCATCGACTACCTCTCACCCGCCGCGCGCCTGGGCAGCCGGCCGATCTGCGGTGCCGGGGCCGGCAGCTGCGGGACGGCCGCCGCCAGGGCGGCGGCGGTGCGCCGGGCGAGGACGGTGCCGAGCGTGATCTGCCGGCCCAGCTCCGCGCTCGCCTCGGTCGCGAAGCGCATCGCCTGGAGCGAGTGCATGCCCAGCTCCAGCAGATCGTCGTGCACCCCGACCTGTTCCACCCCCAACGTCTTGGCGGCAAGTCGGGCCAGCACGCGCTCCGTCTCGTTGCCGGGCCGGGCCGCGGCGGCCGTCCGGGCGAGGACGGCCATCCGGGAAAGAGCAGGCTGCGGCAGCCGTGCCCGGTCGACCTTGCCCGCGTGGGTGAGTGGCCAGGCGTCGAGCACCTCGACGGCGGCGGGCACCAAGTGGGCCGGCAGCCGTTCGGCGAGCGCCCGGCGCAGCCCGGTGCCGGTGGGGGAGCCGCCGGCGCGGGCGACCGCGTAGCCGAGCAGCCGTCGGCCACCGAGCTCGTCCCGGTCGCCCAGCACCAGCGCGTCCGAGACGTCGGGCAGGGCCCGCAGGACGGCTCGGACCTCTTCGGGTTCCACTCGGAAGCCCCGGATCTTCAGCTGGTCGTCGCGTCGCCCGCAGAACTCCACCACTCCGTCGGGCAACAGCCGGCCCAGGTCCCCGCTGCGGTAGAGCCGCCCACCGGGCGTCGGGGCGAACGGGTCCGGCACGAACCGCTCGGCGGTCAGAGCGGGATCGCCGAGATAGCCTCGGGCGACGCCCGCGCCACCGATGCAGATCTCGCCCACCACGCCCAGCGGAAGCGGGCGCAATGCCTCGTCGACGATCACCACGTGGGTGCCGGGAAGGACGCTTCCGATCGGGACGTGCGAAGCGGCCGGGTCGGCCCACTCGGCGGCCGACTGGGCGGTGGCGATGACGGTGGTCTCGGTGGGCCCGTAGACGTTGATCACCGTGGCACCGGGTATTCGTCGGGCCGCCCGGATCGCCTCGGCCGAGATCACGTCACCGCCCACCAGGACTCGCTCCGGGCCGGCCAGGGCCTCGGGCCGTTGGCGCACCAGTTCGTGGAAGACCGCCGTGGGCAGGATGGCGTGGGTCACCGTCCCGTCGGCCAGGCACTCCGCCAGCTCGGGAACGGTCCAGCCCGGCGGCAGGAAGCGGACGGCAGCTCCGTTGAGCAGCGCCCCCCAGATCTCCAGCACCGACATGTCGAAGGCAGGGGAGGCGGCTGCCAGCATCCGGGCACCCGGCCGCAGGCCGGTGATCTCCGCCCGGTACAGCCGCGCGGCGACCGAACGGTGCTCCACCTGAACGCCCTTGGGCTCCCCGGTGGAGCCGGAGGTGTAGAGGACGTAGGCCAGGTCGTCCGGGTGCCCTTCGGACAGCGCCGTGGTCGGAAGGTCCGGCCACGGGCTGGCGGCCGGGTCGGCGAACAGCACCGGTAGGCCTGCCGGCACCGGCACCCGGTCCGCCAGGTCAGCCGTGGTGACCAGCGCCCGGGCCCGGCCGTGCCGTACCAGCGCGGCCAGCCGGGGCGACGGGTGGGCAGGGTCCAGCGGGAGGTAGGCGGCGCGCGCCGTCAGGACGGCGAGCTGGGCGATCACCACCTCCGCGGAGTGCGGGGCGCAGACGGCCACCGTGTCGCCCGGCTCGACACCGGCCGACAGGAGGGCGCGGGCCAGCGCGTCGGCGGCGCTCTTGAGCTCCCGGTAGGTGAGGGACCGCTGACCCGAGAGCACGGCGGGCGCCTCGGGGGTGTCTGCGGCCCAGCGCGCCACCATCGCGGGGAGCGGGCCGTCGGCGGTCGCGCGCTCCGGCCCGCGGCCGATGGCCCGCACGTCGGCGCGGGCAGCCGGGTCCAGCAGCTGAAGAGCGCTCAGCGGGCTGTCCGGCCGTTCGGCGACGGCCTCCAGCAGATGCCGGTACGAGGCGAGCATCCCGTCGATCAGCACCGGTTCCACCAGCCCCGCGTCGAACTCCCAGGCGAGCGTGACGCCGTCCAGCAGGGCGCGCGGAGCGGGCCCCACCTGTCCGGCGGACGCCGGCACGTGCAGCGCCCCGCCGGGCAGCCGCGAGACCTGACCGAGGGCGCGGTAGCGGGGCACCGCGATGACCGAAACGGCGAACTTGGCCGAGCCGTTGCTGAGCCCCTCGATCAGCGTGACGTCCAGCGGGTTGCCGGTAACCGTCCCCAACGTCGAGTCGTGGCATGAGAATTGTGCCTGGATGAGCGGGTTGGCGCCGGTGCTGTGCCGCCTCGCCCCCGACTCCTGGAGGATCAGCTCGAAGGGGAGCTCCTGGTTGTCGTACGCCTGGTGGACCATCCGCCGCACCCGGCCGAGGAACGCCTCGAAGGTGGGATCTCCGTGCATCCGGCCGCGGAACACCAGCGTGTTGACGCACATGCCGAGCAACCGCTCCGACTCCTGCCAACGGCGGTTGGCCACCGCGGATCCGACCAGCACGTCCTGGGAGCCGCTGTAGCCGCCGAGCAGCAGGAAGTAGACCGCGAGCAGCACGGTGAACAGGGAGGTGCCGTTGCGTTCGGCCAGCGCCTCCAGCCGGCGGGCGAGGTCGCGGGGGATCTCGACGCGCGGTGCCGGCCCGCGGAAGGACCGCGATGCCCCCGCGCCGCCGCACGGGAGGCGCAGGACCGTCTCGGCCCCGGCCAGCGACCGGCGCCAGAACCCGCGTTGCTCGGCAGCCTCCTCGCTGTCCAACCACTCCTGCTGCCACTGGGCGAGGTCGTAGTAGCTCACGCCTGGCAGGGCACGCTCCGCCGCGGTTCCCGCGACATGGTCCGCGTAACTCTGCAGCAGTTCGCCGACGAAGACGTTGAAGGACCAGCCGTCGTGCACGATGTGGTGCTCCACCACCACGAAGACGTGCTCGATGGGCGAGAGCCGCACCAGCAGCCAACGGAACGGCGGGTCGTTCGCCAGATCGAAGGGCTCGGCCACGGCGTCGTGCACCGCCGCGCCGAGCAGTTCGGCATGCCGGGCCGAGTCCCGGTCCGCGAGGTCCAGCACCTCCACCGAGACCTTCCAAGGCTCCACCACCTCGCAGCGCAGCCGACCGTGCGGCGCGGGGAAGCGGCTGCGCAGCACCTCGTGCCGGCGCACCAGATCGGTGAGGGCCGCGTCGAACGCGGCACCGTCCAGCGGTCCGGCGAGCCTGATCGCCGCCTGGGAATGGTAGGCCTGCGCCGACGGGGCGAACTGGTGCATGAGCCAGACCCGCTGCTGGGCGAGAGACGGCTCCGGACCGGCCGAGGCGGCACCCGGCTGCGGACCGCGCCGAGCGGTGCCGGCCCGGGCCTTCGCCAGTGCGGCGATCTGCGCCACGGTGCCTCCGTTCAGCACCTTGCCGATCGGCACCTCCGCCCCCAGGGTGGCGCGGATCCGGGCCACCAGCTGGGCGGCGAGCAGCGAGTGGGCTCCGGCGGCGAAGAGGTTGTCATGAATCCCGATCCGCTCCAGGCCCAGCAGTTCGGCCGCTGCCTCGGCAACGATCTCCTCGGTCCGGTCACGCGGTGCGGACCACTCCTCCGGTCCCGGCCCGCTCGGGCGGGGCAGCCGGGAGCGGTCCACCTTCCCGCTGGTCAGCAGCGGCAAGGCGGACAGGACTTCGATCCGGTCGGGCACCAGACGACCCGGCAGCTCCGCGGCCAGCGCGGCGCGCAGTGCCGGGCCCGACACGGTGACTCCGGGCGCGGCCACCACGTATCCGAGCAGGTGCCGTTCCGTCAGGCCGTCGACCACTGCGACCGCGTCCCGCACCCCGGGCAGTGCGGCCAGCGCCTTCTCCACCTGACCCAGTTCGATCCGCGCTCCGCGCACCTTGACCTGGTCGTCGACCCGGCCGACGAACTCAAGCTCGCCGTCGGGCAGCCGCCGGCCGAGATCACCGGAGCGGTACATCCGCGCGCCCGGTCGGAGTCCGAAGGGGTCGGGCAAGAAGTGCCGCTCGGTCAGCTCGGGTTGATTCAGGTATCCGCGTCCCACCCCGTCGCCCGCGATGCAGATCTCGCCGACCTCGCCGTCCGCGACCTCATGCAGGGCGTCGTCGAGGAGGTGCACGCGGTATCCGGCGATGGGGCGGCCGATGGGCACTACGGTCGGTCCTGCGGTGTCCGGCCATCCGTCGGCCGGCACGGTGTGCATGGTGGTGCACACCGTGGTCTCGGTCGGTCCGTAGCCGTTGATGAACCGGTGCCCGGCCGACCACTGCCGAGCCGTCTCCGGCAGGCACATGTCACCGATGCTCGCCACCGTGGCGAGGTCCGGGAACCGGCCGGGCTCAAGGGTTCGCAGCACCGGAGCGGGCAGCACGGCGATGGTGACCCGCCGCTCCCGCAGCAGGTCGGCGAGCGGTTGCCCGCCCGAGGTGTGGCGGGAGTCGGCGATCTCCAGCCGGGCGCCGTTGGCGAGGGCGAGCAGGATGTCGAACAGGGCGGCGTCGTAGGCCGGGTGGAAGAACTGCAACACCCTGGCATCCGGGCCGAGGTCTCCACCGAGGTAGGCCTGTTGGGCGTGGATGAGGTTGGTCACCCCCCGCTGCTCGATCATGACCAGCTTGGGTTCGCCGGTGGAGCCCGAGGTGCAGATGACGTACGCCAGGTCGTCCGGGCCGTGGACCGTGCGGGCCACGGGTGGGTCCGAAGGGAAGTGGGCGGGTGCGGGATCGTCCAGGTCGATGAAGGGGATGCCCGGGACGGCGGCGCTCGCGCCCTGACCGGCCACCAGGACGGCCCCGGCGGCGCGCACCGCCCCGGCCCGCCACGCGGCGGGGTCCTCCGGGTTGAGCGGCAGATAGGCGGCCCCCGACCGCCAGATCGCCAGGACGGTCTCCACGAACCGTGGCCCCCGGCCCGCGACGACGGCGACCAGGTCGCCGGGCTGGATGCCGAGGGCACGCAGCGCGGCCTCCCGGGCTGCGACACGGTGGCGCAGCTCGGCGTAGGTGAGCTCGGTCCCCGCGTGCGCGATGGCGACGCGGGAGCCGCACGCGCGCGCCCGGCGGTCGATCAGCTCCCAGGCGCCGGCCCAGGGGGCGGGCGTCGGCGAGCCGGGTGCGGGCGTCGCAGGAGCACTCTCCGGTTCCGGCTGCGTCGGGAGGATCGCCCAGGGCGCCTCCAGACGCAGCCCCGCGAGCAACCGCTCGTAGCCGGTCCCCGGGGGTAGGTCGAAGGGTGACGTACGGCCGTCGGACATGGAGCTCCCTCCATCGGATCTCGCGGAATCTCGCGCTGGGGGCAGGGCTCCGTGTGAACCCTGCACCGCTTCGAACATGTCCACCGAATCAGGTCGGCCAACATAGTTGTCTCGCCCGGCGCCGGTTCTCCCGCCGTGCACCCGTCATTGACCGCCTGCGCACGGTCGGCCCGGTCAGGGCGCTGGGACCGTGGCGGAGCGGATGGGCCAGCTCAGCCCGGACAGCGGTCGGAGGCACCTCACCACGGTTTGCCCCGGCTTCGCACCGGGGTGTCACGGCCGTGCACGAGAGCGCCCGCTGCTCATCGCGGTTCGGCGATGAGCGCGGGCCGCGTGGGCGGATGGTCGCGGAGGTGGCGGTCTCCTGGAGAGGAGTGGCCGTGGCCGGGCTGAGCCGCAGGCGGGCGAGGACGGCTGCGGTCACGACGAGCACCTCGGTCCAGGCGAAGGACTCGCCGACGCACTTGGGCGGCCGGCGCCGAAGGGGATGAATAGGGCTGGGTGGGCGCGGTTCCCAGGGCGGCTCCAGCGTTCGGGGTCGAATCGCATGGGTCGGGGTGGAACCGCGGGGAGCGGTGCAGGGCGGTCGGGCTGAAGAGGATCTCCGCCCCCGGGGGCAGGAGTGTGCCGCCGTAGTGCAGCGGCGCCACCGCCCGGCGCATCAGGATCCAGTTGGGGGTGTGCGGCCGGAGGGTCTCGCTGATCGCGTGCCCCGTGCGTTCCAGGCGCGGCAGGTCCTCCGGGGTCACGGAGCCGTCGGCGGCGACGGCGCGCACCGCCCCGCTCAGCTCGTCCTGCAGGTCCTGGCGCTGCGCGAGTTCGTGGCGCGCCAGCCAGGCCAGGCTCTGCTGGTCGGCCAGGTCGGCGTGGGGGTTCGTCAGGGAGGGGAAGGGACACCACAACTCGTTCGGCGTGCTGGGCGGTTGCTCGTCGCGGAGATCGGTCATCACTGTGTCGGCCTTGGTCTGGTTGCGGGCACGGCCGGCTTTCCCGGAACCGCGACGCTCATGGCGTTACCGGGCCGGCCTGCGCGAGGAGGCCGAAGCTAGTCCGAGCCGGGCGGGATCGGTGGACTGTGCGCGCATCCGTGGTTGTCTCCCAGCGCACCGCCGGTCGCCCCTCGCCCCGCCGTCGCCGCAGGGCCGACCGACGCGGCCGCCGGCCGCAGGACGAGAGGCGAGGCGGCCACAGCCACCGGTGCGAGTAAGCGGGCGAGCGAAGACCTGATGATCAGCATCGCGCCGGAAGCAACGGCCCAGGCCCGGCTCCCCCGCCGCGAGACCACCCGAACGCTCGCGCAACGGGCTTGGCTACGCGACGGCCGGGTCGCCGGACTGCACCGTCCTGCTGGGGACCGCCAAGGGTCGCAGGTTCGGATCCTGTCGTCCCGGCAGTGATGTCGGAAGGCCGTTGGCCGGGTTGACGCCCAGGTCAACGGGCTTTTGTGTGATGTGGCGTCAGATACGGAAAGGTGCTCGTTCGCATGCGGTTGGGGACCAGGTGGGGACCAGGCGCACCCCGGTGCAGTTCGTGGATCCACGCGGGGGCGGGCGTGGCGCGTGGGTGGGTAGACCCGTTCCAGTTCGGCACTGACCAGCTCGGCCGGGCCGAGCTGCGGTCTTGTGCTCGCCGAGTCGGAGGTGGCAACTGCCGGTCCGGCCGAGGATCTCGTCCCAGTTTTCCCTTGTCGCTGCACTCGCCGTGTCCCACACAGGTCGTGTCTCACGGAGGACCATCGCCGTTGGCGCCGCGAGTTCCCTCTGGCCGCGCCAGCGTGTTGCGTGACGATGCGTCAAGGTCGCTACCGGAGTTGGCGAAGTCACAGGGCGGCTGGAGGTCACCGTCCGCGCCTCGATTCGACAGGGGGACGGTGCCCGACCCGACCACCCGTCGACAGCGAGGAGAGCCCACCAGCGGCCGGTAGGGTTTACCCCCCGTCCGGCCGGTGGGTTCACGCTGCCGACCCGGCGCCGCCCGGTGCGACATCGTGGGGCCATGACCGATCGACATTCGAAAGCCGCCGGCCGCCCCTGCCCGGTCGGCAGGATGAAACGCAATCGCCGTATCAGCGCTGTCGCGGCGCTGGCGCTCGCCGCCCTCGTCACCGGAACCGGCGCCGGGTTCGCCGCCACGACCACACCGTCGGGCACACCGGTGGCCACGCACGCGCTCGGCACCGAACCGGCCACGGCCACCGCGCCCACGCGGTCCTTCCACGGCACGCTCCCCGCGCCGACCGGCCCCTACGCCGCCGGCGAGGACGTCATCCACCTCACCGACGCGAGCCGTCCCGACCCCTGGGTGCCGTCATCCGGCCCCCGCCAACTGACCGTCACGATGATCTACCCGGCCGTCCCCGGGACCGGGACTCCGGCCCCTTACATGACCCTCGGAGAGGCAGCCGGAGTCCTCCAGCGCCAGAAGACGCCGGCGAGCTCCGGCATCACCCCGCAGAACCTCGCCGGCGTCACCACCCACGCCTTCGACGGCGCGCGGCCGCACAGCGGCAAGCATCCGCTGGTGGTCCTCTCACCCGCGTACGAGAACCCGCGCATGACGCTCACCTCGCTCGCGACCGACCTGGCCAGTCGCGGCTACGTCGTCGCGCTCGTCGGCCACACCTACGAGGACAGCGGCGAGACGCTGGCGAACGGCCAGACGCCGCCGTGCGCGATCTGCGACGGCCCGGCGGGGCTCGACTTCGACTCCGTCGCCGCCGGCCGCGCGCTGGACGTGTCCTTCGTGATCGACCAGTTGACGCACGGCAATACCTCGTGGCGCCTGGCACACCTCATCGACAAGCACGAGATCGGCATGGCCGGACACTCCCTCGGCGGAGCGGCGGCCGCCGCCACGATGATCGCCGACCCGCGAGTACGGGCCGCAGTGAACATGGACGGCACCTTCCACCCGGTCCCGATGCCCGGCCGGATCAACCGGCCGTTCCTCATGCTGGGTACGGCCGACAACCATCCGGTCGTTGGCGACAACTGGGGGCAGGCCTGGGCCGCCCTCGGCGGCTACAAGAAGTGGCTGACGGTCGCCGGCGCCGACCACTTCAGCTTCAGCGACCTGGACCTCCTCCTGGAGCAGGCCGGGTTCCCGACGCCGCCCCTCTCCCCGGAACGCGGGGTGGAGATCACCCGCGAGTACGTGACAGCGTTCTTCGGCCAGACGCTGAAGGGGATCCACAGTCCGCTACTGGACGGCCCCTCGCCGAACAATCCGGAAGTACTCTTCCAGCACTAGCCAGGCGCCGGCAGCGCGGCCTGCTCGAATCGGGCCCCCGGCGTTGTCGCGGCCACCCGCGGCCGCCCGGGGGCCTCATCGCTGACGGCCGTCCCTCTCGTCGTCCGGCCACTTGCGGGTGTCGCGGGGCTCGACATAGGGCTCCTCGGCCGACGACATGCCCCCCTGGATGGCGCGTTCGCGGGCCAGCTCGGCGTCAAACTCCAGGCCGAGCAGAATCGCCAGGTTCGACAGCCACAACCACACGAGGAAGATGATCACCCCGGCGAGGGTGCCGTAGGTCTTGTTGTAGGAGCCGAAGTTGGCCACGTACAGGGCGAAGCCGCCCGAGAGCAGCATCCACAGCAGCACGGCCAGCACACTGCCGGGCGAGATCCAGCGAAAGCCCCGCCCGCGCACGTTCGGCGCCGCCCAGTACAGCACGGCGATCATCAACACCACCAGGACGACCAGCACCGGCCACTTCGCGATCGCCCACACGGTGAGCGCCGTGTCGCCCAGGCCCAGGACGTCGCCGACCCGCTTCGCCAGCGGACCGGTGAACACCACGATCACGGCGCTTGCCGCCAGCAGCACCATCATCAACAGGGTCAGGCCCAATCTGAGCGGCGTGACCTTCCACGCGGGCCGGCCCTCACGGATGTCGTAGACGGCGTTCGCCGCACGCGTGAACGCCGCCACGTACCCGGAGGCGGACCACAGCGCGCCCGCCAGGCCCACCACGGCCAGAACGCCGCCGGTGCTACGGCTGCCCTGCAACTGAGTGACGGCCGAGTGCAGGATCTCCCGCGCGGACCCGGGGGTGAGCCTTTGCAGGTTGTCCAGGACCTGGTTGGTGGCCGAGCTGCCCACCAGACCCATGACCGACACCAGCACCAGCAGCGCAGGGAAGATCGCCAGCACACCGTAATAGGTGAGGGCGGCAGCACGGTCCGGCAGCTCATCGTCCAGGAACTCCCGCCCGGTGCGCCTCAGCACAGCGAACCAACCGCGCCCCGGAACGTCGGTCGGGCCCTTCGGAGCGGCCTTCTCGCCGCCCGGGCCGGGGGCCCGCGGCTCGTCGCCGGTCACGCCGTGCGTACGTCTGCGAAACAGTGCCATGACCGGCGTCTGTCCGAACAGCCGGCGACTATTCCCGCCCGATGCCACTCAGCCCGTCGGCCGGCCGGCCGACGGGCGGCCGCGGCCCCGGTGACGGCTCGGCCGGGGGCGGCGTCAGAGGGCCAGGACGCGGACGGCGTTCTCCTTGAGGATCAGGGGGCGGACCTCCGGCCTGATGTCGAGGGCGTCGAAGTCCGCCAGCCAGCGGTCGGGCGTGACGACGGGGAAGTCGGAGCCGAACAGCACCTTGTGCCGGAGGAAGGAGCCGGCCGCCTTCACGAGCTGCGGCGGGAAGTACTTCGGCGACCACCCCGACAGGTCGATGTAGACGTTGGCCTTGTGCGTGGCGACGGAGATCGCCTCGTCCTGCCAGGGCACCGACGGGTGCGCCAGGACGATCGTCAGGCCGGGGAAGTCGGCGGCGACGTCGTCCAGGAGCATCGGGTCGGACCAGCGCAGCTTGATGCCGCGCCCGCCGGGCAGGCCCGCGCCGATCCCGGTCTGCCCGGTGTGGAACAGGGCGGGGACACCGAGTTCCTGGATCGCCTCGTAGAGGGGGTAGTGCTCGCGGGCGTTCGGCGCGAACGCCTGGAGGCTCGGGTGGAACTTGAATCCGCGGACGCCGTGGTCGAGGACGAGCGAGCGGGCCCGGGCGACGGCGTCCGGCCGGTGCGGGTCGACCGAGCCGAACGGGATGAGGACGTCGCGGTGGGCGGCCGCCGCCTCGGCGATCTCCTCGCTGGACAGGGCGGGGTGGCCCAGGCCCGTGGTGGCGTCCACCGTGAAGATCACGGCGGCCATGCGGCGCTCACGGTAGTACGCGGCCAGGCGCTCCACGGTCGGGGTGCGGTCCTGGCCGGACTTGAAGTAGGCGGCCGAGGCGTCCATCAGCTCCGCGTCGAGCGCGAGATGGCCGTGGGCGTCCTGCTCCACGTGCACGTGGAAGTCGATGGCGATCGGATCGGTGGGGTTCATCGGAGTGCTCACAGGTGGTCGGTCCGGTTCTTGGCGTCGAGGAGGAGGGAGAGGAGGGCGTCGCGTTCCGCGACGAGGTCGGCCTCCGCGGTCCCGGCCAGCTCGTCGCTGACGCCTTCGGTGATCGCGCGGGTCAGCTCGGGGGTGAGGCGCGGTGTGCCGAGGTCGGCCCACCACTCCTCCATGGGCGGGCCGAGGTGTTCCAGGACGTGCGCGATGCCGCCCGCACCGCCCGAGAGGTGCTGGTTGAGGAAGGGGCCGAGCAGAGCCCAGCGCAGGCCGGGACCGTGGGCGATGGCCGCGTCGATGTCGGCGACGCTCGCCGCGCCCCGCTCGACGAGGGAGTACGCCTCCCGCCAGAGCGCGGCCTGGAGCCGGTTCGCGACATGGCCGGGCAGTTCCCGGCGCAGCCGGATCGGGTGGCGGCCCAGGCTGCGGTAGAAGCCCATGGCCTCGTCGACGGCGGCCTCGCCGGTCCGCTCGCCCGGCACGACCTCGACCAGCGGGATGAGGTGGGGCGGGTTGAACGGGTGCCCCACGAGGACCCGTTCGGGATGGGCCGCGCAGGCCCGCTGGATCCGCGACGGCGGCAGCCCGGAGGAACTGCTCGCCAGGATCGTCCCCGGTGGGGCCGCGGCGTCGAGGACGGCGAAGACCTCGTCCTTCAGCTCGGGACGCTCCGGGCCGTTCTCCTGGACGAAGTCGGCGTCCGCGACGGCCTCGGCGAGGTCAGGGGTGAACGACAGCCGGCGCTGGTCGGCGGCGACGGCCGCCCGGAGCCGCTCCTCCGCGCCGGGCGCGGGATCGCTGGCGACGACCTCGTGCCCGTGCAGCAGGAAGAGCGTGGTCCAGGAGGCCCCGATGACCCCGGTGCCGACGACGGCGACCTTCACGACGTGCTCCCGTGCCCGGTGCCGGCGGCCCGCCCGGCGGCGTACGTGACGAACGCGGTCAGCGAACGGGGGTCGGCGAGGACGTCGGCGCTGGCGACGGACTCGGGACGCGCGCCGAGGAGGATCCGCTTGACCGGCACCTCCAGCTTCTTGCCGGTGCGGTTGCGCGGGATGGCCGGTACCCGCTCGATGACGTCCGGGACGTGCCGCGGCGACAGCGCCGAGCGCAGCGCGCGGGCGATCCTCGTGCGCAGGGCGTCGTCCAGGTCCGCGGGGCCCGCGACGAAGAGCAGCAGCTCGCCGTTGCCGCCCTCGGGGTCCTCGATGTGGACGACGAGACTGTCCTCGATCTCCGGCAGGTCCTCGACGACGGCGTAGAACTCGGCGGTGCCGAGCCGGACCCCGCCCCGGTTGAGGGTGGCGTCGGAGCGTCCGGCGACGACGCAGTGGCCCTCGGGGGCGAACCGCACCCAGTCGCCGTGCCGCCACACGCCCGGGTACTCCTCGAAGTACGCCGCCCGGTAGCGGGAACCGTCGCTGTCGCCCCAGAAGCCGACGGGCATCGACGGCATCGGCTCGGTGATCACCAGCTCGCCCAGCTCGCCGACGACCCGCCGGCCCTCGCTGTCGTAGGCGTACGCGGCGACCCCGAGGCAGGGGCCGGAGATCTCTCCGGCGCGCACGCTCTGGAGCGGGCTGCCCTGGAGGATGCCGGTGCAGACGTCGGTGCCGCCGCAGCCGACGTTCAGGAGGACCTGGTCCCCGAACTGCTCGGCCACCCAGCGGAAGCCGTCGGCGGCGAGCGGGCTGCCCGCCGCGCCGAGCTGCCGCAGCCGCGACAGGTCGAACTCCTCGGCGGGCCGGATCCCGGCCTTGCGGCAGGCCATGAGGTAGCCGGGGCTCACACCCATCAGCGTCGCCCCGGTCTCCTCCGCTATCCGCCACTGCTCCCGCAGGTCGGGGTGGACCGGATTGCCGTCGATCATGACGATCGAGGCGCGCACGAGCAGCGCCGAGACCAGGGTGTTCCACAGCATCCAGGCGGTCGTGCTGAACCAGAGCATCCGGTCGCCCGGCTTCAGGTCCCAGCTCAGCGCGTTGTTCTTCAGGTGCTCCAGGAGGATCCCGCCGTGCCGGTGGACGATCGCCTTGGGGATGCCGGTGGTGCCGGAGGAGAAGAGCACGAACAGCGGATGGTCGAACGGCACGGGCTCGAAGGACAGTCCGGCGGACTCGGTCAGCAGCTCCGTCCAGCCCAGCGCGTCGGGGAGGGCGTTCGGTCCGTACGGGACGTGGACGACCCGCTCCACGGTGGGCAGCAGGGAGGCGATCTCCGCCACCTCGGTACGGCGGTCGATGTCGCGGTCCCCGTAGCGGTATCCGGCGACGGTCAGCAGCACCTTCGGTTCGAGCTGGGCGAACCGGTCGACCACGCTGCGCGGGCCGAACTCCGGTGCGCAGGCGGCCCAGACCGCGCCGATGCTCGCGGTGGCGAGGAAGGCCACCAGCGTCTCCGGGATGTTCGGCAGGTAGGCGACGACCCGGTCGCCCTTGCGGACGCCGAGGCGCAGCAGCCCGGCGCGTGCCCGGGCGACCTGGTCGCGGAGTTCGCCGAAGGTCAGCTCGACCGGCGCCCGGGTCTGGGAGCGGGCGACCAGCGCGACGGCGTCGAGGTCCTCCTCGCGGCCGAGCGCGTGCTCGGCGTAGTTGAGGGTCGCGCCGGGGAACCACTCGGTGTCCGGCATGGACCTGCGGCCCAGGGCGGCGGTGGGCGGGGTGTGCGGGCGGACGTCGAAGAACTCCCAGACCGACGACCAGAAGCCGTCCAGATCGGTGACGGACCACTGCCACAGGCTGTCGTAGTCCGCGAAGCCCAGCTGCCGCTCCGACTCCAGCCAGCGGAGGTAGCGGCCGATCTCCGAGTCGTCCCTGACCGTCGGGCCGGGGGTGCTGAGGACCTCGCTCATCGGGCGTCCTTCCCGTGGGAGCCCTGTCCGGCGGCGACCTTCGCGGCGCGGCCGTCCAGGAACGCCCGCATCCGCTCCTGGGCGTCGCGGCTGCCCGCGGCGACAGCCGACATGAGGGATTCGAGCAGCAGGCCGCCGGCGGGCGACGCCTCGGCGATCCGGGGGAGTGCCTGGAGGACGGCGAAGTTGGTCAGGGAGGCGTTGGCCGCGATCCGCTCCGCGAGTTCCAGGGCCCGGGCCCGCGCCCCGCCCTCCTCGGTCAGGTACTGCGAGAGGCCGGCGGCCTGGCCCTCGGCGGCGTCGAGGACGCGGCCGGTGAGCATCATGTCCGCCATCCGGTGGGCGCCGATCAGCCGGGGGATCCGGACGGAGCCGCCGCCGCCGACGAAGAGTCCGCGCTGTCCCTCGGGCAGCGCGTAGAAGGTGGACGGCTCGGCCACGCGGATGTGCGCGGAGGCCGCGAGTTCCAGGCCGCCGCCGATCACCGCGCCCTTGAGCGCGGCCACCACGGGGACGCGCCCGCCCTCGATGGTGTCGAACACGCGGTGCCACATGAGCGAGTGCTCCAGCGCCTCCTCGGTCGAGCGCTCGGTCAGCTCGCCGAGGTCGAGCCCGGCCGAGAAGTGGTCGCCTTCGGCGTCCAGGACGACGGCGCGGACGTCCGCGCCCGGCTTCCGGAAGAACTCCTCGACGCGCAGCACGGTGGCGTCGTCGAGGGCGTTGCGCTTGGCGGGGCGACGGAGCGTCAGCACCGCCACCCCGTCGCGGTGTTCGATGGAAATCGTGCTCAAGGGAAGGCTCCTCAATTCGCTGGCGGTCGGGCACCGCGGATGCACCTGCCCCGGTGCCGGGGCAGGTGGGGATGGTCCGGCCGGGGTGGACCTCGTCGTCCGCCGCCGCCCGGTGCGGGCGGCGGCGGGCACGTGACGCCGACCGTCGACGAGGTGCACGACCGCCGGCAGGCGCAGGCCGACCACCCCGGCCATCGAGCCCGGGCCGATCCCGGTGCTGCTGGTGGCGGCGGGGGTGGGGGAAGTGCGAGTCATGAAACCGGGGGCGACAGGAAACGTCAATGCCGTTGTCATAAGAAGACCGGGGTCGGCGGCCGGACGACCGTCAGCCGACCCCGGTCGCCGCCTCGGAGCGCCGCGTCAGCTCTGCTGCCCGAACGCCCGCATGCCCCTGGTGCGGGCGATCCCCGACGCCGCGTCGGAACCGAGGAGGTCGAGGACTTCGCGGGCGCGGTCCGGTCGGACGGAGGAGGCCGGCACGGCCCCGCCGAAGACCGATTCGATCTTGGTGTCGCCCGGCAGCGGGCCGACGACGACGACGCCTGGCAGGTCCATCAGCTCGCTGTGCTGCTGGAAGGCCAGATCGGCCCGGCCGGACGAGAGCAGGCTGCCGGCGGGCACCCCCGCCGGTGCCTGGACGAGCCGGTCCGACAGCGCTTCGGCGAGCCCCAGCCGGGTGATCAGTTCGACGAGAGCCGTCCCGCTGGGACCGGTGGAGTACGCGATCCTCTCCGCGGACAGGAGAGCGGCTCGCAGGTCGGACTCCGCGTCGAACGCCGGAACCGGCGTTCCGTCCGGGACGGCGGCGACGACCTGGGAGACCCACAGCGGGCGCGCCGTGTCCCCCAGGAGGTGCCCCTCCTCCTCCAGTTCGGTCAGTGCTCCCTCGGCGAGGACGAGCAGATCGGCCTCGGCGCCCTCGCGCACCCGCCGCGCGATCTCGACCCCGCCGGCGGAGTCGAAGCGCACGGCGATGCCGTGGGTGTGTCGGATGTGTTCGGAAAGGTCGGTCAGGATCGGCCGTGTCGCCATCGAGGACAGCCCGGAGATCTCCTGGTTCACATCGCCTCCTTGAGTTCGGCAGATGGTACGACGTGCGCTCAGGGGCTCGACGCCGGTCTGGGACACTGGCCGGATGAGCACAACCCGAAGTACGGCAGCCGGCAAGGTCCTTGAGGTCCTCTCGACCTTCGACCGTGAGCACCCGTCGCAGACACTGTCGGAGATCGCCCAGCGTACGGGCATGGCCTTGAGCACCACGCACCGAGTGATCACGGAGCTGGCGGGATGGGGAGCGCTCGAGCGCGCGGAGGACGGGTCGTGGCACGTCGGGCTGCGCCTGTGGGAGATCGCCTCGGGGTGTCCCCGGACCCAGATCCTGCGCGATTCGGCGCTGCCGTTCATGCAGGACCTCTACGAGGCGACCCACGAGAACGTCCAGCTCGCGGTGCGCGAGGGCACGGAGCTGGTCTTCGTGGAACGGATCGCGGGGCACCGGTCGGTGGAGGTGGTCACGATGGTCGGATCGCGGTTCCCCGTCGTCTCCACCGGGATGGGGCGGGTGCTGCTGGCGCACGCGCCCCGGGAGATCCAGGAGGAGGTGCTCGGATCGCCGCTCCGGGCCTGGACCCCGCACACCGTCACCGACCCGAAGGCGCTGCGGGCGCAGCTGGACCGGATCCGCCGCGAGCAGGCCTTCGTCAGTGACCGGCAGCTCTCGGAGCGCTCCGTCGCGGTGGCCGCGCCGGTGCGGATCGGCCGGTCCGGCCCGGTGAGCGCCGCCCTGGGGATCGTCGTCGCGGCGCAGGGCGCGAGCCGGGCGCGCGGGCTGCGCGAGCCGCTGCTGAGGGCGGTGCGGGGCATCTCCGAGGAACTCGGCAGGCGGGCCCGGACGGCGGTCTGAAACCCGGGGCGGCTTCCGCCTGACGGAAAGAGGGGCGACCGGTCGAGGGCCCGGATGCGAGCGTTCGGGGTGTTCGAAACCCCGCGCCACCGTTCAGGAGATGCCATGGCCGATGCCGTCGTCGACACCGTTGCCTCGGTCCCAGTCGCCGTCGTCGGGGCCGGCCCAGCCGGACTGATGCTGGCCCACCTGCTCGGGCGCGCCGGTGTCGAGACGATCGTGCTCGACACCCGCACCCGGCGCGAGATCGAGACGACGCACCGGGCCGGCATCCTCGAAGCCGACGCGGCCCGGGACCTCGTGGAGACCGGAGTCTCCGAGCGGATCCTGCTCGACGGTCACGAGCACGAGGGAGTCGAGCTCCGGTTCGGCGGCCGGCCGTACCGCGTCGACTTCAAGAAGCTGGTCGGCGCGTCGGTGTGGCTCTACCCGCAGTCCGACGTGTTCGTCGACCTGGCCGACGCCCGGGAGCGCGACGGCGGCACGGTCCACTTCGGTGTCAGGGAGACCGAGGTCCTCGACGTGACGACCGACGCTCCCCGGATCCGCTGGACCGCGCCCGACGGGACCCGCCACGAAGCCCGGGCGCGGTACGTGGTCGGCGCGGACGGGTCGCGCAGCATGTGCCGCGACCTGGTGCCGGAGGACCGGCGGGTGCGCTACGGCAAGGAGTACCCCTTCGCGTGGTTCGGCATCATGGCCGAGGCGCCGATGAGCGCACCCGAGCTGGTCTACGCCCACTCCGAGCACGGGTTCGCGCTGATCAGCCAGCGCACCGAGACCGTGCAGCGAATGTACTTCCAGTGCGCCCCCGACGAGCCCGTGGAGGCCTGGTCGGACGACCGCATCTGGGAGACGCTCCAGGCCCGGGTGGCCGGCGAGGACGGGTTCCGGCTCAAGGAGGGGCCGATCCTGGAGAAGACGGTGCTGCGGTTCCGCTCGTTCGTTCAGGAGCCGATGCGCTGGGGCTCGATGGCGCTGGCGGGCGACGCCGCGCACACCGTACCGCCGACCGGCGCCCGCGGGCTGAACCTGGCGCTGCACGACGTGAAGGTGCTCGCCGGCGTCCTGCTGCGGGCGCTCGGCAGCGAGGGCGCGACCGCGCTGGACGACTACCAGCCGCGCGCCCTCCAACGGGTCTGGCGGGCACAGAACTTCTCGTACTGGATGACCCGGCTGCTGCACACCGCGCCCGGCGCCACGCCGTTCGACCTGCGGCGTCAGCTCGGCGAGCTCGACAACGCGGTGGGCACCCGGGCCGGCCGCACCTTCCTCGCCGAGCAGTACACCGGCTGGCCCACCGCCGCCCAGGACTGACCCGGACGCCCTTCAGGAGAGCACACATGATCATCGACTGTCACGGTCACTTCACCACCGCACCGCCGCAGTTGGCGCAGTGGCGGGACCGGCAGGTGGCGGCGGCCGGCTCCGCCGACGACGCGCCCGACCCCGACGACCTGGTCATCACCGACGACGACCTGCGCCGGGCGATCGAGGGCAACCAGCTGCGGCTCATGGACGAGCGCGGCAGCGACCTGACGATCTTCTCCCCGCGGGCCAGCTTCATGGCCCATCACATCGGCGACTTCGCGGTCTCCTCGGTGTGGGCACGGATCTGCAACGACCTGGTCCACCGCGTCAGCACGCTCTACCCCGACCGCTTCGCGATGGGCGCGATGCTCCCGCAGTCGCCCGGCGCCGACCCCGCCACCTGCCTGCCCGAGCTGCGCCGCGCCGTCGAGGAACTCGGCGCGGTGACGGTCAACCTCAACCCCGACCCGTCGGGCGGCCGGTGGAGCGCACCGCCGTTGACCGACCGCAGCTGGTACCCGGTCTACGAGGCGATGGCCGAGTACGACATCCCCGCCATGATCCACGTCAGCACCTCGTGCAACCCGGCCTTCCACACCACCGGTGCCCACTACCTCAACGCCGACACCACGGCGTTCATGCAGCTGCTCCAGGGCGACCTGTTCGCCGCCTTCCCGACGCTGCGGTTCGTGATCCCGCACGGCGGCGGCGCGGTGCCCTACCACTGGGGGCGGTTCCGCGGCCTGGCGATGGCGCTCGGCAAGCCGGATCCGGAGACGCTGCTGGACAACGTCCTCTTCGACACCTGCGTCTACCACCAGCCCGGCGTCGACCTGCTGACCCGGGTGATCCCCAGCCGGTCGGTCCTCTTCGCCAGCGAGATGATCGGCGCGGTCCGCGACATCGACCCGCGCACCGGCCACCACTTCGACGACACGAAGCGGTACGTCGACGCGACGCCGAACCTCTCGGACGAGGAGCGGGCGGCCGTCTACGCCGGCAACGCCCTGCGCGTCTACCCCCGCCTCGCCGCGCGCCTCGCCGCCGGCCGCTGACCCGAGGAGAAGAAGGCATGGAACACACCGAGATCGGTGTCGTCCACACGGCGATCACCCGCGCCGACCCCGAGACCGTCGCCGCGCTGTCGGAGTTCGGCGTGGCGACGATCCACGAGGCGATGGGCCGGGTCGGACTGATGCGCCCCTACCTGCGTCCGGTCTACCCGACGGCGCGCACCTGCGGCACGGCCGTGACCGTGTTGCTGCAGCCCGGCGACAACTGGATGCTCCACGTCGCCGCGGAGCAGATCCGCGAGGGCGACGTCGTCGTCGCCGCCTGCACGACCGAGAGCGAGGACGGTTTCTTCGGAGACCTGCTCGCCACCTCCTTCCGCGCCCGGGGATGCCGGGGCCTGGTCATCGACGGCGGCGTGCGCGACGTGGCCGAGCTCGAGGAGATGGACTTCCCGGTCTTCGCGCGGTCGATCAACGCCAAGGGCACGGTCAAGGCCACCCTCGGCTCGGTCAACGTGCCGGTGGTCTGCGCCAACGCCCTGGTCCGGCCCGGCGACGTCGTCGTCGCGGGCGGCGACGGCGTCGTCGTCGTGCCGCGCGAGCGGGCTGCCGAGGTCGCCGAGGCGGCGGCCAGGCGCGACGCGGGCGAGGCGGGCAAGCGCGCGAGGTTCCGCGCGGGCGAACTCGGCCTGGACATCTACGACATGCGCGGCCCGCTGGCCGCGCTCGGGCTGCGGTACGAGGACTGAGGATGACGACGGCCTTCGAGAAGACGCCCGGCTGGCTGGACTGGTACGCCGGTCCGAGCCGCCCGGAGTTCCGGCTGCCCGCGGGCGCCGTCGACGCGCACTGTCACGTCTTCGGGCCGGGCGCGGAGTTCCCGTTCGCCCCCGAACGCAAGTACACCCCGTGCGACGCGTCCAGGGACCAGCTCTTCGAGCTGCGCGACCACCTGGGCTTCGCCCGCAACATCGTGGTCCAGGCGACCTGCCACGGCGCCGACAACAGTGCCATGGTCGACGCCCTGCGGGCATCGGGGGGCCTGGCCCGCGGGGTGGCGACGGTGCGCCCCGGGATCCCCGACGCGCAGGTGCGGGAACTGCACGAGGCCGGTGTGCGCGGCGTGCGGTTCAACTTCGTCAAGCGGCTCGTCGACGCCGCGCCGCAGCAGGACCTGTGGGACGTCGTCGAGCGGATCCGACCGTACGGCTGGCACGTCGTCGTCTACTTCGAGGCGGCCGACCTCCCCGACCTGCGCGAGTTCCTCCTCTCGATCCCGGTGCCGCTGGTCGTCGACCACATGGGCCGGCCCGACGTCACCAAGGACCCGCACGGCCCGGAGTTCGAGTCCTTCCTGGACTTCATGCGGGCCCGGCCCGACATCTGGTGCAAGGTCACCTGCCCGGAGCGGCTGTCGGTGAGCGGCCCGCCGGCCCTCGACGGGGAGCGGACGGCCTACCGCGACGTCGTCCCGTTCGCCCGGCGCGTGGTCGAGGAGTTCCCCGACCGGGTGCTGTGGGGCACCGACTGGCCGCACCCGAACCTCACCGACCACATGCCCGACGACGGCCTGCTCGTCGACTTCGTGCCGCACATCGCGCCGACGCCGGAGCTGCGGCACAGGCTCCTCGTCGACAACCCGATGCGCCTGTACTGGCCCGAACCGGCCTGAGCCGTCCCACGAACGGAGGACCCACCCATGTCGCTGGACAAGAGCTACAAGCTGGTCCCGGGGACGACCGTCTTCGACGCCGAGCAGTCCGCCAAGGGCTACCACCTGAACCAGTTCTGCATGTCCTTGATGACGGCCGAGAACCGGGACCGCTACCTCGCCGACGAGCGCGCCTACCTGGACGCGTGGCCACTGCGGGAGGAACAGAAGCAGGCGCTGCTCGACCGCGACCTCAACGCCGCGATACGCGAGGGCGGCAACATCTACTTCCTCGCCAAGTGGGGTGCGACGCTGGGGCTGTCGTTCCAGCAGATGGCAGGCTCGATGACCGGCATGACCGAGCAGGACTACCGCGACATGATGGTCGCCGGCGGCCGCTCCATCGCCGGCAACCGGATCGACCACGCCGTCCTCGAAGCGGCGCACACCGACCGGCGGTCGCCGCGGGGACGGGCCGTCATCACCGGCGCGGTGTTCACCTCGCACGTACCGGCGATCGGCGCGGCGATGGACCACCACAAGACCGACGAGCCCTACTGGCGGCCGGTCTTCGAGGGCTACGAGTTCTCCAAGCAGTGGGAACGGGACAACGTCCCCGACGTGGTCTTCCTGGTCTACAACGACCACGCCTCCACCTTCGACCTGTCGATGATCCCGACCTTCGTGCTCGGCACCGGCGCGGCCTACCCCACCGCCGACGAGGGCTACGGACCCAGGCCGGTCCCCGGGATCGAGGGCGACCCGGAGCTGGCCGCGCACATCGCGCACTCACTGATCCGCGACGACTTCGACCTCACCCTCGCCAACGAGATGACCGTCGACCACGGCCTGACCGTGCCGCTGTCGTTGATGTTCGGCGACGTCGAGCGGTGGCCGTGCAAGGTGATCCCGTTCCACGTCAACGTGGTGCAGTACCCGGTGCCTTCGGGCGCGCGGTGCTTCCGACTCGGCCAGGCGCTGCGCAGGGCCATCGAGTCCTACGACAGGCCGCTGAACGTCCAGGTGTGGGGCACCGGTGGCATGAGCCACCAGCTCCAGGGGCCGCGTGCCGGCCTGATCAACCGGGAGTGGGACAACGCCTTCCTGGACCGGCTGATCTCGGACCCGGAGGGCCTGGCCCGGGTGCCGCACCTGGAGTACGTCGAGGAGGCCGGCTCCGAGGGGATCGAGCTGGTCATGTGGCTGATCGCCCGCGGAGCGATGAGCGATGTCGACGGCTCGGGCCGTACAGAGGTCAAGCACCGCTTCTACCACGTGCCGGCGTCCAACACCGCCGTCGGCCACCTGATCCTTGAGAACCACCCGGTGGGCGAGAGGCCCGCCGAGAAGGAGTGACGACATGACCGACGAGCAGACCGTCCGGATCGCCCTGGTCGGGGGCGGCGCCTTCGGCGCCAAGCACGCGGCCGCGCTGCGCCGGATCAAGGGCGTCGAGGTGACCGCCGTGGTCAGCAGCAGCCTGGAGAAGGCGCGGCGGTTCGCCGAGGAGCAGGCCGTGGGCCGCGCCGTCGCCACGCTGGAGGAAGTGCTGGCGATGGACGACGTCGACGCGGTGATCCTCGCGACGCCCACCCAGATGCATGCCGGGCAGACCCTTGCCTGTCTGGAGGCGGGCAAGCACGTCCAGGTCGAGATCCCGCTGGCCGACTCGCTGGCCGACGCCGAGGCCTGCGACGCGGCGCAGCGACGTACCGGGCTGGTCGCCATGGTGGGACACACCCGGCGCTTCAACCCCAGCCACCAGTGGGTGCGGCAGCGGATCCAGGCCGGGGACTACCGGATCCAGCAGATGGACGTGCAGACCTACTTCTTCCGCCGCGAGAACCTCAACGCACTGGGCCAGGCACGTTCCTGGACGGACCACCTGCTGTGGCACCACGCCGCGCACACCGTCGACCTGTTCGCGTACCAGGCCGGGGCCCCGATCGTGCAGGCCAACGCGATCCAGGGACCGATCCACCCCGAACTCGGCATTGCGATGGACATGTCCATCCAGCTGCGTGCGGAGAACGGGGCCATCTGCACGTTGTCGCTGTCCTTCAACAACGACGGTCCGCTGGGCACCTTCTTCCGCTACATCGGCGACACCGGCACCTACCTCGCACGTTACGACGACCTGTTCACCGGCAACGACGTGCCGATCGACGTGAGCGGGATCGACGTCTCGATGGACGGCATCGAGCTGCAGGACCGCGAGTTCGTCGCCGCCATCCGCGAGGGCCGCGAGCCGAATGCGTCCATCGCCCGGGTGCTGAACTGCTACCGGACGCTGGCTGCCCTCGAGGAGCAGCTCGCGGCCGCCGCCTCGTGACCGCGGCGAAGACCTCGGCTCCGGGCCGCCGCGTGTCGCGGCGGCCCGGGCCGTTCGAGGTCCCGGCGGTCGGCCCGACGAGGCTCTCGACGCGGCAGGACGGGTGCTGAACGCCTCGACCGTGCACGGGGCCCGCTACAACGAGGCGACCCCCGTCGGGATCGACATCGAGCGCTGCGGGCGGGCAGGCTGAAAGCCGGGCCGGGGGGCGGGACCGACGTGTCGTCGGTTCCGCCCCCGGCCCGGCTCTTCGGCTCCCGCGTGACGGGCGGTCCCGTGAACCGACGTCACGCGGCGCACGCGCGGCTCGACGGTCCGGTCAGGAATCGAAGCCGAGGCCGAAGCGGTCGAGGGTGCGCAGCCAGAGGTTGCGGTGGCCGGCGTTGGCGTCGGCGCGGGTGAGGGCCCACTGGGTGATGCCGATGCCGATCGAGCGGGCGGGTTCGGGCGGGAAGGGCAGGGGCTTGCGGCGGACCATCTCCAGGGCGGTGCGTTCGGTGCGGGCGCCGGCCAGGAGGTCGAGCATCACCTCGGCCCCGAAGCGGGTGGCGCCGACGCCGAGGCCGGTGTAGCCGGCGGCGTAGGCGACCCGGCCGTCGTGGGAGAGGTCGAAGAAGGCGCTGAACCGGGTGCAGGTGTCGATGGCGCCGCCCCAGGCGTGGGTGAAGCGCAGGCCCTCCAGCTGGGGGAAGGTCCGGAAGAAGTGCTGGGCGAGGGTGGCGAAGGTCTCCGGCCGCTGGTCGCGTTCGGCGCGTACCCGGCCGCGGTACTGGTGGATCACGTCGTAGCCGCCGAACAGGATGCGGTTGTCGGCGGAGAGCCGGACGTAGTGGAAGTGGTTGGCGCTGTCCGAGAAGCCCTGGCGGCCCCGCCAGCCCACCGAGGCGAGCTGCGCCTCGGTCAGCGGTTCGGTCATCAGCGCGTAGTCGTAGACCGGCACGGTGTACGGGCGGTGGCGGCGCAGCAGCGAGGGGAAGGCGTTGGTGGCGAGTGCGACGTGGCGGGCGCCGACGCGGCCGTACGGGGTGCGGACGGTGATCCCGCGCGGGGAGTCGGTGAGGCCGGTCGCGGGGGTGTGTTCGAAGATCCGCACGCCCTGGTCGAGGCAGGCCTGCCTGAGGCCCCAGGCGAGGCGGGCGGGGTTGAGCATGGCGACGCCCTCGCGGTCCCACAGGGCGCCGAGGAAGGTGGGGGAGTCGATCTCGGCGCGGACGGCCGCGCGGTCCAGGAAGTCGAGCGGGCTGCCGTAGCGGGCGGCGAGTTCCGCGAACTCGTGCAGCCCGCCGACCTGGTAGGGCTCGGTGGCGATGACGAGGGAGCCGGTGCGCTCCCAGTCGCAGTCGATGCCGTGGCGCTTGACGGTGTCCTCCATGGCCTGGAGGTTTGCGGCGCCGAGCCGCTCCAGGACGTCGAGTTCGCCGGGCCAGCGCTGGTGGCCGTTGGCGAGGCCGTGGGTGAGGCTGGCCTCGCAGAAGCCGCCGTTGCGGCCGGAGGCGGCCCAGCCGGTCTCCTGGGCTTCGACCACGACGACGTCGAGCGAGGGGTCGCGCTCCTTGGCGATGAGCGCGGTCCACAGGCCGCTGTAGCCGCCGCCCACCACGAGCAGGTCGCAGCGCACGTCGCCGACCAGGGTGGGGGCGGGCGCGGGCCGGTCGGGGTGGTCGAGCCAGAACGGTACGGGCTGGGCGTCCCGGAGGGCGTGGACGGGGTCGGCCATGGCGGTGGCT
The DNA here is from genome assembly GCF_053598415.1 of Kitasatospora sp. NPDC001132. Taxonomy (NCBI): domain Bacteria; kingdom Bacillati; phylum Actinomycetota; class Actinomycetes; order Kitasatosporales; family Streptomycetaceae; genus Kitasatospora; species Kitasatospora sp. NPDC001132. The sequence continues at coordinate 215,355 of NZ_JBSFKF010000011.1, forward strand.
CCTTCGGTGCATGGCTGCGGTGCGCGGAGGCCCCGGGCCTCCGTGTGCCGCCATCAGACCGTCGCGCCGGACTCAACGTCAATGGCGTTGACATAAGCGCCGCCGCTCGGCGGACGTGGGCTCGATCCGGTCCGGGATCCGGGGGCGATGGCCTCGGCGCCCGGCTGGTGGTGGTGCGATCAGGACCCGGCGGGATGCGGCGGCAGGCCCGATCCCGCGGTGGACAGCCCCCGGTACAGCCGGTCCAGGTACCGGCGCAACTGCTCGGTCATGTCCACCGACTCCGGGTCGAGCACCCACTGCAGCTGCAGCCCGTCCATGACCGCCAGCAGCTGCCGCGCCTCGGCCGCGCAGTCGGTGTCGGCGTGCAGCTCGCCGCTGTCCACCCCCCGGCGCAGTGACTGCGCGGCGTCGGTGACCAGGGTGCGGTAGCGGCGGGCGAAGAAGGCGTGCGCCGGGTGGTCCGGGTCCCCGGACTCGCCGACCAGGGCGTTGAACATCCGGGTGCGGCCGGGCCGGCGGCTGTTGTGGGCGGTCAGGGCGAGCAGCCGGTGGAACCACTCGGCGACGGTCGCGCACTCCTGCGCGAAGAACCGCTCGGTGTCGTGCTCGTCGCTCGCCTCCAGCACCGACACCAGCAGGGCTTCCTTGGTGCGGAAGTGGTGCAGCAGACCGCCCTGGGTGATGCCGACGTCCTTGGCGATCCGGGCGAGCGAGGTGGCGTGGAAGCCCCACTGCGCGAAGTGCTCGACGGCGGCGTCCAGGATGCGCGAGCGCCGCTCGTCGCCCACCGCGTACGTGCCGCGTGCCGAGCCCCTGCCCGTGCCGCGGGTCGCCGACCCGTCCCTGACATCCATGACTGTCACCTTAGCCACTGGATCGCACGCCCAGGCCGGGTGTGACCTGGGCCACATGTCGAAAACCTACTGCCTACTCGGTTTTCGTGGTTCGCTGTGAGCGCACCCGGGCCGGCGCCCTGAGCCGCCCGGTCGGCCCCCACCCGCCCGCCGACCGGAGCCGAGCCTCGCCGTCCCCCGGGCCCCTCCCCGACTTCCCGACGCACGGGACCTGTGGCCACCCAGGAGGCCGGTCATGACCACCACCGACACCGCCGACGGCGCCCGGAGAGACGGGGCCGAGAAGCCACCCCCGATCGCCGGCGGCCGTCGGCTGCTGCCGATGCTCACCCTCGGCAACGCCGCCATGTATCTGGTCTACCTGGGCATCGGACAGGTCCTGCTGCCCGCCCAGATCGAACTCCTCGACCCCGACGGCAAAGTGAGCAGCCTCGGCCTGGTCTCCGGCGTCGCCGCGGTCTTCGCGACCCTCTTCAACCCGCTGGCCGGCCTGCTCTCCGACCGCTCCCGCCGCCGCAACCCGTGGATCCTCGGCGGCGGCCTCGCCGCCTTCGCCACCCTCGCCCTGCTCGGGCAGGTGCGCACGATCCTGCTGGTCACCATCGCCTGGTGCCTGGTCCAGGCCGCGATGAACGTCTACCAGTCCGCACTCACCGCGGTCGTCCCCGACCGCGTTCCGGCCGGACGCCGGGGGCTCGCCTCCGCGATGGTCGGCATCGGCACCCCGATCGGCTCGGTCGTCGGGGTCACCCTGGCCACCCGCTACGTCCCCGACTCCGTCGGCACCGGCTACCTGGTGACCGGCGCGGTGATCGCCCTGACCGCCGTGCTGTTCACCGTGCTGGTCCGGGAGGAGAAGCTGCCGCCGGTGGAAGCCGTGCCGCTGCGCCGTCAACTCGTCGCCTTTACCACGACGCTGCGGGCCGCGGACTTCCGCTGGGCGTTCATCGGCCGCTTCCTGATGATGCTCGGCTTCTTCGCGGTCTCGCTGTTCCAGTTCTACGTCCTGCAGGACCACATCGAGCTGCCCGACGGCATGGACGCGGCCGGCGCCCAGGCCGTGCTGGCACCCGTCGACGCCGTCTCCACCCTGGCCGCCACCGCCCTCGGCGGCTGGCTCTGCGACCGGCTCGGGCGGCGCAAGCCGTTGATCGCGGTCTCCTGCGTGCTGGCCGCCGCCACCATGACCGTCCCGGTGCTGCTCCCGGACTGGACCGGCATCCTGCTGTACACCGTGCTCGCCGGGATCGCCTTCGGCTGCTTCATGGCCGTGGACACCGCGCTGGTCACCCTGGTGCTGCCGAGCGCCGACGACGCCGCCCGCGACCTCGGCGTGCTGAACATCGCCAACGCCGGGCCGCAGATCATCGCGCCCTTCGTGGCCTCACTCGTGGTCGGCGCGGCCGGCTACGACGCGCTGTACCTGGTCGCCGCGCTGATCATCCTCGTCGGGGCGCTCGCGGTGGCTCCGATCAAGACCGTCCGCTGAACCCCCCGTCCGTCTCGAACCTCCCTGGGAGACCCCGCACGTGCGCACCACCACCGCCGCCGTCCACCCGTACCAGGACCCGTCCCGGCCCGTCGACGAGCGGGTCACCGACCTGCTGGCCCGGATGACCCTGGAGGAGAAGGCCGGCCTGCTCTTCCACACCATGATCCCGATGCACCAGGACGGCCGCCCGGTCGAAGCGACGGACGGGGACGACACCGAATTCCCGGCCGACACCACCGGACTGATCCGCGATCAGGGGCTGAACCACTTCAACCTGGTCGGCACCGCGGGCCCCCGGCAGCTCGCCGAGTGGCACAACGCCGTGCAGGAGATCGCCGCCGGCACCCGGCTCGGCATCCCCGTCACCGTCTCCACCGACCCCCGGCACTCCTTCACCCTCAACATCGGCGCCTCCATCCACGCCGGCGCGTTCTCCGCCTGGCCCGAGGCGATCGGCCTGGCCGCGGTCCGCGACCCCGAACTGGTCCACCGCTTCGCCGACATCGCCCGCCGGGAGTACCTGGCCGTCGGCCTGCGGGTCGCCCTGCACCCGCAGATCGACCTCGCCACCGAGCCGCGCTGGTCCCGCCAGACGGGCACCTTCGGCGCCGACGCCGCGCTCACCTCGGAACTCGTCCAGGCCTACATCCGCGGCTTCCAGGGCGAGCGCCTCGGCAAGGACAGCGTCGCCACCATGGTCAAGCACTTCCCCGGCGGCGGCCCCCAGAAGGACGGCGAGGACCCGCACTTCCCGCACGGCAAGGAGCAGGTCTACCCCGGCGGGATGCGCGAACTGCACCTCGCGCCGTTCCGCGCCGCCATCGCGGCCGGCGCCGCGCAGATGATGCCGTACTACGGCCAGCCGATCGGCACCGACTGGGAGGAGGTCGGCTTCGGCTTCAACCGGGGCGTGGTCACCGGCCTGCTCCGCGAGCAGCTCGGCTTCGACGGCATCGTCTGCACCGACTGGGGGCTGCTCACCGACGACGAGATCTTCGGCGAGCCGCACCAGGCAAGGGCATGGGGCGTAGAACACCTCACCGTCGCCGAGCGCGCGGCCAAGGCGCTGGACGCGGGCGTCGACCAGTTCGGCGGCGAGGAGTGCCCCGAGGTGATCGTCGACCTGGTCCGCTCCGGCCGGATCGCCCAGGACCGGATCGACCACTCGGTGCGGCGCCTGCTGCGCGAGAAGTTCGTCCTCGGCCTCTTCGACGACCGGCGCTACGTCGACCCGGACGCCGCCGGGGAGATCGTCGGCAGGGCCGAGTTCCGGGCCGCGGGGGCCGCCGCCCAGCGCCGCTCGCTCACCGTCCTGACCAACCGCGACCGCACCCTGCCCGTCAAGCGCACCGCCCCCCGCCTCTACACCGAGGGCCTGGACCGCGCGACCGTCTCCCGCTACGGTCGCCTCGCCGCCACCCCGGCCGAGGCCGACCTCGCCGTCCTGCGGCTGTTCACCCCGTACGAGTACCGGGCGAACCGCTTCGAGTCGATGTTCCACTCGGGCCACCTCGACTTCCCCGAGGCCGAGTCGGCCGCGATCCTGCGGGTGCTCGACGCCGTTCCCACCGTCGTGCTGATCAACCTCGAACGGCCCGCCGTCATCCCGGAGATCGCCGAACGGGCCGCCGCCGTGATCGCCGACTACGGCGCGAGCGACGAGGCGATGCTCGACGTCGTCTTCGGCCGCGCCCGCGCCGAAGGACGGCTGCCCTTCGAACTGCCGCGCTCGATGGCCGCCGTCGAGGCCTCCCGCCCGGACGTCCCCCACGACACCGTCGACCCGGTCTTCCCGTACGGAGCCGGGCTCGACCTGACCCAGCCCGCCCCGGAAGGACACGATGGATGAGAGCCGTCGCCCGAAGACTCATCGCCGTCACCGCCGCCTCGGCCGTACTGGCCGGCGGAGTCACCGCCTCGGCGGCCGAGCCGGCCCCTTCGACGGCCCGACCGCTGGCCGGCCTGCGCGTGCTGCTCACCAACGACGACTCCATGCGGGCCGCCAAGGCCTCGAACTCCGACGGCCTCGGCCTCTACGAACTCCGCCGCGCCCTCTGCGCGGCCGGGGCGGACGTCGTGGTGATGGCACCCTGGCAGGTGCAGTCCGGCAAGGGCACCGCCGTCACCAACGGCGGCACCCTCACCCTGAGCCACCGCACCGACCTCCCGGCCGGCTACCGGAACGACTGCGGGGGAGCACCCTCCGGTGCCCCGGTCTACGGCGTCTGCCTCGCCGCCGGCCCCTGCGCCCCGGACAGCCCGAGCGCCACCCCCGCCGACACCGTCAAACTCGCCCTGCGAGCCGGCCTCGCGGCCAAGGCGGGCTGGACGGACGGCCCCGACCTGGTGGTCACCGGCATCAACTCCGGCCCCAACGTGAGCGCCCAGGTCAACGACTCCGGCACGGTCGGTGCCGCCCTGGCCGCCATTGAGGAGGACGTGCCGGACGTCGCCCTCTCCTCGGTGGGCGACGACAGCGGCGCCTTCTTCCCGCTCGCCGACTACCGGGCGACCGCCGACTTCGCCGCCCGCCTGCTGGCCGGGCTGCGCACCCGGGGCCTGTTCAGCACCCACTTCGCGCTCAAGGTCGACTACCCGGACGTCACCGGCGGCCGCCCCGCCGGGCCCGCCCGCTGGACCACCGTCGGCCACGGCCGCGAGATCTGGCAGGCCTACGAGCCCGCCGGCGCCGACAGCTTCGCCATCACCCTCGGGCTCTGCGAGCACGGACCCGGCGACGCCTGCACCGAGACCGTCCCCGACGCCGACGCGCTCGCCCTGCTGCGCGACGGCCGGATCTCCGTCACCCCCGTCACCCCCGACCGGACCTACGGTGTCCGCACGGCCGACCCCCAGGAGCTGAACCGGCTCCGGCACTACATCGACCACGAGGCGCCGCGCCCGTGACCCCCACCGGAGGACCCGCATGACCGCCCCGACCCCGCAGCACCCCGTCGTCCCCACCCGCCGGGGCCCGGTGCACGGCGAGCGCCGCGCCGACGGCAGCGTCCGCTTCCTGGGCATCCCGTACGCCCAACCGCCGGTCGGCGAGCTGCGGTTCGCCGCCCCCGTGCCGGCCCGGCCGTGGACCGAGGCGCTGGACGCCACCGCCTACGGGCCGACCGCGCAGCGCCGCCCGTTCGGTGAGGTCACCACCATCCCCGAACCGACCATCCCGGGCGCCGGGATCCTCAACCTCAACGTGTTCACCCCGGATCTCGCCCCGGCGGCCGGCCTGCCGGTACTCGTCTGGATCCACGGCGGCGGCTTCGTCGCCGGCTGCTCGGCGAGCCCCTGGTACGACGGCGCGGCCTTCAACCGGGACGGCGTGGTCGTGGTCTCGATCGGCTACCGGCTCGGCATCGAGGGCTTCCTCCACCTTCCCGACGCCCCCGACAACCGCGGCGTACGGGACTGGATCGCGGCGCTGGAATGGGTACGGGACAACATCGCCTCCTTCGGCGGCGATCCCGCGAAGGTCACCGTCGCCGGACAGTCGGCCGGCGGCGGCGCCGTTCAGACGCTGCTCGCCACGCCCGCCGCCCGGGGCCTGTTCCGCGCCGCGATCTCGGCCTCCGGCGCGGTGATGCGCCCGCAGGACCGGGCCACCGCCGAGGCCGTCAGCCGGGCGTTCGCCGAGCGCACCGGCGTGCCCGCCACCGCGGCCGTCCTCCGGGACGCCACCGACGCCGAGCTGCTCGCCCTCCAGGACGCGCTCGACGCCCCAGGCCCGGCCCGCGACGAACTGCCCGCGCTGCTCCTCGCACCCTTCACCGACGGCGAGTTGGTGCCCCGCCCGGTGCCGGAGGCGCTCGCCGACGCGGACGTCCCGCTGCTGCTCGGCTTCACCGCGCACGAGTTCGCCGCCCCGGCCGATGCGGCCGCGCCGGCCGCTGAGGGTGAACTCTGCGGCCTGCTGGTCGACTTGGGTCTGGACGACAGCCGCGCCGCACGGTTCCTCGCCGAGCACCCGGACGCGGCCGCCGGCGACGCGATCACCGACTGGCTGTTCCGCGGCCCCGCCCTGGCCGTCGCCGAGGCCCGCACTGAACGCCAACGGCCCACCTGGCTCTACCAGTTCGACTGGTCCGGCAGTGCCCCCGGCCGGACCGGCCAGGCCTACCACTGCAGTGACCTGCCCTTCGCCTTCGACCTCCTGCACGCCGAGGGCGTCGAGGCCGCCCTCGGAGCCCACCCGCCGCAGGCACTGGCCGACGCCGTCCACGCCGCCTGGGTCGCCTTCGTCCGCGACCTCGATCCCGGAACCGCCTGGCCCCCGTACGGGGACGGCCGCTCCACCATGCGCTGGCACGCCGAACCGCGACCGGAACGCGACCCGCTGCGCACCGTCCGGGAGGTCTGGCTCACCTGACCCGGAGACGGCCGGAGGCGCTCGGACCGTCCCGCCCCGGGGACGGACGCCCTCCGAAGTGCTGCCGTCATGTTCCCGCCAGTGCGGGATTCCGACCTGACGGACGGCTTCTCCGGAGGGCGCACTTCGACACCGTGTTCTTCGCCTGTGCCCCGGACGGGACGAACCGGCGGGCGCCGAACGGGACCCGGGGTGCCGTCCGGTGAGCGAGCCGCACACCGGCGGAGCCCCGCCCCCTGACCTGCGGCGCGGTGGCTCAGCGGCCGAGTGCCGCCATCACCTCGCGCAGCTGCGCGAGGGGCTCCGGGCCGCAGATCCGCAACACCACCGTCTGCGCGCCCGCCGCCCCGAGCGCGTGGAGCGCCACCACGGCCTCGGCCCCCGTGCCACCGGCCGCGAACGTCGCCGAGGCGTCGCGCCCCAACCACTGCGCGTGTCCGGCGACGGCGTCCCGCAGGGCCGGTGCTGCCGCGTCTCCCACGCCGAGGAAGGTGAACACGGTGATCGTGTGGTCCGGGCCCGCGCCGCCGCGCTCCGCGGCGGCGCGGACCGCGCGCAGGTCCTCCGGGCCGTGGCCCTCGGCCACGAGTGTGCCCTGCGCGGCACGGCCGGCCAGCTCCAGGGACTTGGGCGAGACGACCCCCGCGATCACCGGCGGCACCGAGTCCTTCGCGGGCGGGTGGACCAACTCCACCCCCTCCATGTGCAGTTCACGCCCGTCCACGGTGACGCGCTCGCCGCGCAGCAGACCGCGTACCGCGGTCAGGGTCTCCTCCAGCAGCGCCAGCGGTGACCTCGGGGCCACACCGACCTGGCGCATCCACTCCCGCACCCCGTGACCGATCCCGGCCACCAGCCGACCGGGGAACACCCTGGCCAGGGTCGCCACCTCCATCGCCAGCAGCGCGGGGCTGCGCAAGGGTGCCGGCGCGATCCCGATGCCGACCCGCAGTCGCTCGGTCGCCCCGAGCGCCACCGCCGCCGCCGAGACCCCGCCGTTCCACCCGAGGTCCTCGACGACCCACAGATCGTCCACCCCCAGCGCCTCGACCTCCCGGGCGAAGGCGGGCAGCCCGGCCGGATCCCAGGAGCGGTCGTACATCACACCGATACGAAAAGCCGTCATGGACCGCCAAGCTACCGCCAGGCACCACCGAACGCAGTACCCCGGCCCGAGGTCGATCCGATGCGACCGAACCCGAGCCGCGGGATGTCGGCCGGTCGTGGTGACGTCATGGTCCGAGACTGCAGGTTCCGGCCTTTCGCTCCCCGACGGGCCGTCCCGACTACAGGGCCAGGTCCGCCAGCGCCCGCGAGTCCTCCGGCCGGCCCGGCGGGTGCAAGAGGAAGGACAGCGCCAGCACGGCCGACGCTCCGCCGACGAGTTCGGGCACCTGCCGATCGAGCCGGGCGGCCCCGACTGCGCCTGCGGCAACCGGGGCTGTGTGGAGGCGCCGGCCTCCTCCGATGCGGTGCCGCACACGTTCCAGAAGGCCGGCGGCCGACGCGACACGCGGGGTTTCTCGGGTTACCTCGCTACCTCGAAGTGACCAGACCAGGGTATCTAATGACGTTTTGTCATGATTTTCAGTCGGGTGTCCTGTGGTGCTGATGTCTTGTCGTTCGGGCGGTGCGGGGCGCTTCGTTGTGAGGAGAGGTGAAACTGCGGATGGGTGCTCGTACGCGTGGACAGGGCGATCTGCCGTGGTACCGGGTCGGCCGTCAGCGGCCCGTGGCCGTGTTCGACAGGGACCTGGTCGGTGGGACGATCCCGGTTGGTGCCGTCGTCGCGTCCGATCCGGCCTGCTCGGGTGGACGGCGTGGGGAGCGTGGTGTGGGAGTGGCGTCGGTGGGGGGTGCGCTGCTGTCCGGTATGGCGCTGCTGGCGGCCGCGGCTCCACCGGCGGCCGCCGCGCCGGTGGGGGCCGTGCAGGTGCAGGCACAGGGGGCTGATCCGTCGCAGACCTTCACCTTCACCGGCGCTTCGCAGACCTTTACGGTTCCGGCGGCGGCGGTGGTGACGATCATCGCGGACGGCGCGGGTGGCGCCGACAACACCGGCACCTCCTGTTCCGTCACGGGGGCCGGTGGGACGGGGGCGCGGGTGGTGACCACGCTGCCGCAAACCACCGCGCCGACGACTTTCACCGTCAACGTCGGCGGCACCGGTGGCAAGGGCTGCAACGGCACCGGGATCCCTGGGGCCGGCGGGTTCAACGGCGGCGCCCCGGGGGGGAGTTTTCCGCTCGCTGGTTTCCAGTTCGAAGGCCCGGGTGGGGGAGGGGCCTCCAGCGTCAGCACGGGTGGCTCCCTGCTGGTGGTCGCCGGCGGCGGCGGTGCCTCCGGCGGCACCGGAGCGGGCTCCACGGGAGGGAACGGAGGAAGCGGCGGGACAACGCCGGACGCCACCGGCGGTACCGCGGGAACCGCCACCGGCCCCGGGGCTGCGCCGGGGCAGGGCGGGGGCGGTGGCAGCACCAGCACCAGTACCGGGGGAGCCGGCGGGATCTCCGGCACCGTTCCACTGTGTGCGGTCACGAACGGCGCTCCGGGGAGCGGGTTCTCCGGTGCCACGGTCGGTACCGGCGGCGCCGGGGGCAGGTTCGACGGCGGCTGCGCCGCCACTGCCATCGCTGGCGGCGGCGGCGGTGGGGGCGGGTACTTCGGCGGCGGGGGCGGCGGCAGCGGCGCCGTCAACGGCACGGGCACCTCGGCGGGTGGGGGCGGCGGTGGTGGGGGCAGCAGCTTCGCCACCCCTACGGGTAACGGCACGAGCTATGCGCTGTCGACGATCGGGACGGCGAACCACAACGGCCAGGTGACCATCACCTACACGCTCCCGTCCTTGACCATCACCAAGACCCACACCGGGCACTTCACCCAGGGGCGGGACGGGACCTACACCATCACCGTGGGCAACGCCGCCGGGGCCGCCCCGACCGACGGCACCACGGTCACCATGCAAGACACCCTCCCCGCGGGGCTCAAGGCGGACAGCATCAGCGGTGCGGGCTGGACCTGTGACCAGGGCACACTGACCTGCACCCGTAGCGACGTCCTTCCCGCCGGGAGCAGTTACCCGCCCATCACGCTGCAGGTCGACGTCTCCTGCAGGGCCGACGACGAGGTCACCAACGTCGCGGTTGTCACCGGGGGCGGCGACACCACCCCTCACACCGCCACCGACCCCACCAGGATCAAGCACCACAAGCACGACGCGCACGACAAGTACGACATGCGCTGTGACCGCAACGAGCACTGGTAGACCGACCAACCCCGGGTTCGCCTCCACCGGCCCGCGACCACCGCGCCGCCGTCCGGGCGGCCGCGACGACCGGGTGACCGCGACGACCCGTGAGACCATCGCCAACGCGATCGTCGGGCGCCGGTAGGCGACCTTTCGAAGCACGACCCGCGCCAGCGGGCCCGCCGTACCTGGCTGACGGCAGAACACCGAAGGCGCCGGCCACCCAAGGTGGTCGGCGTCTTCGGCATGTCGCGTGGTGGGTCAGAGCTGCTTCACAGTGGTCTTGGTGGTGGCCGGGACGAAGGCGTCGACGTCGACCCTGCCTGTGGCGTCCGGAGCCGGACTGGAACCGCTTCTACCGCCGCCTGCTCGCCTACCTCGCCGCTGGCGGCACCCTCGAGGGCCCGGCGAACCGCACAGGCGGAAGTGCCGACCCGGCCTTCAGCCCCGGCACCTGGCTGCGAAAGCAGGACAAGGCCCGCACTGAAGGGAAGCTGATCGACCAGCAGACCGCACTCCGCCCGCGTCCGCGTGACCGTCCCGGCCGGCTCCCTCGGCGTCATCCCCCCCGGGCCCGGCGCGACGACCGGCGCAGCCCCAGGACCACCCGCGGGGTCACCGGACATCCCGACCCGCGGTGAACACCCCGCCCCATCGGGTGCGGAGCGTGCCGGGACCGGGAACGAACAGGTGGGCTCTCGGCCGGATGGTGACCCCCGGCCGGGCGGACGACCCACCCGACGCCCCGCGCGTCGTCATCCCCCTCACTTCTCGACGAAGACGATGTCGTCGATCCGGGGGCGCAGCTTGATCGTGTCGCCGATGACGTCGATGATGCGGTGCAGGCCCTTGGTCGAGTCCCTTTGGTCGGAGAGGAAGTACTCGTCGTCCCCGCCGGCGAGGAAGGCGGGGAGGTGCTCGAGGGACGGTCCGAAGAGCCGCAGGTAGTCGGCCAGGCGTCGGAACAGCTTCGGCATGACGACCAGGTGGTCGGTGAGGGAGCTCAGGTCCTCGATCGTGGCGCCGCTGTGGGTGACGTCGTTGGCCCAGATGCTTTCGGGGGCCTTCTCGGCCCGCGCCTTCTGGGCGGTGGCGGCCATGTCGAGGCGCAGTTCCTTCGGCAGGTTCTTGTAGAACGTCGGGTAGACCAGGCCGCGGGAGAGCAGTTCGTGGTTGGCGGTCTGGTGCAGCATCGGCACGTCGACCCTGAGGACGGCCCCGCTCTCGGCGTCCGGGATCGGCGTACCCTTGCCGATCAGGGCGACGCAGCGCCCGTAGGTGTCGGCGCCGCCGGTGAGGATGAATCCGGCGACGGTCTCCGGGGAGGCGGAGGTGACCTTCTCGTCCGCCCCCTGCTCGACGTCGGTGAAGCCCAGCCAGGTCAGCAGGGCGTCCCGGGCGGCGTGCGCGCCCAGGTCGAGCGGCTGGTGCACGAAGTCGGGACCGACGCCCAGGTAGTGGGTCTCCAACGCGTCGATCCCGTCCAGCCGCAGGCTGGCGCCACCGTGGTCGTCCGTCTTGACCCTGTGGTCGCCGGGGAGTTGGGACCAGACGGTGATGTCGTCGGGAAGGAAGTGGACGGTGTCACCGTCCGGTTCGAAGCCCTTGATCTGGTAGCGGCCCTTGATGAGCGTCATGGCCATGGGTTGCCTCCCGTAGTCGAGTCGCGACCCATTGTGATGCTCTTCGTGGGCAAACGGCGGAATCGTGCCGTCGGCGCGTTGACCGGGTGGTGTTCGCCGTGCCGGTCGTGCCGCAGGCCGAAGGTGGTGGAAGGGCCGTCGGTCGTGTCGTGCCCCGACCGGTCGGTCCCGTCCGGTTCCCGCGCCTGCGGTACGAGGGGCCACGGATCACCAGGTGACCGGCAACGCCTGCAGGCCGCGGAAGACCAGTTCCGGCACGTAGGTGAGTTCGGACTCGTCGACGGCGAGGCGCAGTCCCGGATACCGTTTCACCACGGACCCGATCGCCACCCGCATCTCCCGGCGGGCCAGTACCGCGCCGAGGCAGAAGTGCGGCCCGTGCCCGAAGGCGAGGTGCGCTGCCGGTCCTTCGCGCGTGATGTCGAAGCGGCCGGGATCCGGGTACACACCGGGGTCGCGGTTGGCCGCGACGATGACCGGCAACACCGGTTCGCCCGCCCCCAGGTCGACGCCCTCCAGATTGACGGGCTCGGTCGTGACCCGGACCTCGGCCGAGGTGAAGAGCCTGCTGTAGCGCAGTAGTTCGTCGACCGCCGGTCCGATCAGGTCCGGTGACGACCGCAGCAGCGCGAGTTGGTCCGGGTGGCGCAGCAAGGTCAGCAACGAGTTGCCCAGCTGGTTGACGGTCGTCTCGTGGCCGGCGATCAGCAGGCCCTCGAGGTTGGCCAGCAGCTCGGGTTCGGTGAGGTGATCGCCCTCGTCGTTGGCGGCGACCATCGCCGAGATCAACCCGTCGTCCGGCTGCGCCCGCTTGTGACGCACCAGGTCGGCGAGCCAGTCCTGCATCTCGCCCTGTGCGGCCCGCAGTTCGTCCGCAGTGATGTTCGTGACGAACAGCCGCCTGGTCCACCTGCGGATGGCCTCCGCCTCGGAGTAGGGCACGCCGAGCAGCTCGCAGATGACCATCAACGGCAGTGGAGCGCAGAGGCCTGCCACCAGATCCGCGGTCGGGTCGAGGGAGTCGAGCAAGGAGTCCACGATGGACTGCACGCGTGGTTCGAGCTGATCGACCATGCGCGGGCTGAACGCCTGCGACATCAGCTTGCGCAGGCGGCCGTGGCCCTCGCCGTCCTGGCTGGAGATCAGGAGCGGGTCGGAGGCGACGGACAGTTTCAGCGGGCTGCCCGGAAGTGTGGCCGCCTCCCGGCTGAACCGGCTGTCGCTCAGAACCTGGCGCACCGCCTTGTAGGAGAGGGCGAGCCAGACGTCTGCCGGACCCATCGTCGCGAGGACGACCGGAGCCTGCGCGAGCAGAGCCTCGGCTTCCGGCTCGTTGTCGAGGTGGTGTGGTGTGGTGAGGGGGAACGTGGCCTGCATCGCTGCCTCCTGACTGGATGTCACCAGGTCCGGGCGCGGGGTTCCGGGCGCGAACGGCGCCGGGATCGATGCACGGATCGGTGACAGCTGGGTTCTATGCCGCTGGGTTCTGTGCCGCCGGGGGGCGGTGGCGCCTCGCGATCTCTCGACGTCGGTGGGGGCGAACGGTTCGGCCGGAGCCGTCGGCGGCGCCGGAGGCCGGTTCGCCCGATCCCGGTGGTGATCGTCGTGCGGAGGTTCCCCGGGGGCCGGATGACGGTCGAGGACGTTCTTCTGCGCGAGTGCGAACGGGATCCTAGGGCGTTGTCACCGGCGGCGTCGAGGGTTCCCATGAATTCGGCCGGGGCGCGACGGTGCAGGGCGTGGGCGAACTTCCTGACCGCGCCGGCGGGTTCACCGGCAGGTTCGCCGGCTGACACTGCGACGGGCCGTGCGTGAGAACTGGCGCGTTTCATAGAAGACACGGGACGGATCTCGCCACGGTGCCTCTTTCGTGCAGGCATATGACGTTGTGATGTGCCTCCTTCGAGACAGCCTTCGCCCGGCCTGTGGCGAGGGCGTGGTGTTGCTGCCATGCTCAGCTGCGCGGCGGAACGATCATCGCCTCGGCCCCTACGCTCAGTTCACCAGTGCATCTCCTCGAATCGCGTCGCCGACGCTGTCGCTTTCGAGGACCGCTCCACTGATCCACAAGCCCGAAGCGCGGGCGAGTCCGGGTTCGGACAGCACCCGGTCGCCGGGCCGCCCGCGTGCTCGATGATCCGGCCGCTCGCACGGCCGGAGCCGCACCATCGGGACTGCTACGGAAACACCGCCTTCCTTCATCCCCCGGCTCACGAGGTGTCGATGTGATGCGCTTCCCCCTGGATTCGGACGCTGATCGTGTCGCTGTCATCGGAATGGCGGGCAGGTTGCCGAAAGCCCCGGATCCGGAGGCTTTCTGGCGACTGCTGTGCGACGGGGCCGACGCGATCACCGCGCCGCCCGTGGGCCGGCAGGGCGTGCGGCACGGCGGTTACCTGGACCGGGTGGACGGCTTCGACGCGGCGTTCTTCGGTGTGTCCCCCCGTGAGGCCGTCGGCATGGACCCGCAGCAGCGCCTCATGCTCGAACTCGCCTGGGAGGCCCTGGAGGACGCCCGGATCGTGCCGAGCACGCTGACGGGCGGCCCGACGGGGGTGTTCGTCGGCTCGATGTGGGAGGACTACACGTCCCTGGCCTACCCCGGCCACATCACGCCGCACACGCTGACCGGCACCAACCGGGGCGTCATCGCCAACCGCGTCTCGCACTTCCTCGGTGTGCGCGGACCGAGCATGACGGTCGACACGGCCCAGTCGTCGGCGCTGGTCGCGGTGCATCTGGCGGTCGAGAGCCTGCGCCGCGGCGAGTCGGCGCTCGCCCTGGCCGGCGGGGTGAACCTCAACCTGACCGCCGCCCGCGAGGAGGGAGCGGCGGAGTTCGGCGGCCTGTCCCCGGACGACCGCTGCTTCACCTTCGACGCCCGGGCCAACGGCTTCGTCCGCGGCGAGGGCGGCGCCTTCCTCGTCCTGAAACCGCTGGACCGGGCCCTGGCCGACGGGGACCGGGTCTACGGCGTCATCCGGGGCAGCGCGGTCAACAACGACGGCGCCACCCGGAGCCTGACCGTGCCCAGCGCGCAGGCCCAGGAACAGGTCATCCGCGAAGCACTGGCCCGCGCCGGCGTGCGTCCCGCGGACGTGCAGTACGTGGAACTGCACGGCACCGGCACCGCCGTCGGCGACCCCATCGAGGCCGCCGCCCTCGCGGCGGCCTACCGCGACCCGGCCGAGTCCGGCGACGCCGACAGCGCCCTGCGGGTCGGATCCGCCAAGACCAACGTCGGCCACCTGGAAGGCGCCGCGGGCATCGTCGGTCTGCTCAAGGCCGTCCTCAGCGTGCACCACCGCGCACTGCCGCCGAGCCTGAACTACGAAACCCCCAACCCCGGCATCCCCCTCGACGCCCTGGCGCTGCGGGTCCAGACCGCTCTGACCCCCTGGCCGCGGCCGGACGCGCCCCTGCTCGCCGGTGTGTCGTCGTTCGGCATGGGCGGCACCAACGCGCACGTGATCGTCGAGCAGGCGCCCGACGCGGCTGACGCGGCCGCGCCGCCGGCCCGGCGGCCCGCCCCCGAGGCCCGGCCGGCGCCGTGGATCGTCACGGCGCGGACCAAGCAGGCGCTACGAGCGCAGATCGGGCGCCTGCGCGAACACGTGCGCAGCCACCCGGACCTGGCCGACGCCGAGGTCGCGCACGCGTTGGCCACCACCAGGACCCGCTTCGCGCACCGCGCGGTCCTGCTCGACTCCGTCCAGGTCGCCGCCGACCGGGCCGGAACCCCGGGCCGCACCGTCTTCGTGTTCCCAGGCCAGGGCGCGCAGTGGGTCGGCATGGGCCGGGAGCTGTACGCCGCGTACCCCGTCTTCCGGGCCGCCATGGACGAGTGCGCCCAGGCCCTGGCCCCGTACACCGACTGGTCCCTGGCCGATGTCCTGGACGGCGCCCCGCTCGACCGCGTGGACGTCGTGCAGCCCGCCCTGTTCGCGGTGATGGTGTCCCTGGCGGCACTGTGGCGGTCCTTCGGGGTCGAGCCCGACGCGGTGGTCGGGCACTCGCAGGGCGAGATCGCCGCGGCACACGTCGCGGGCGCGCTGTCGCTGTCCGACGCGGCCCGGATCGTGGCACTGCGCAGCCGCGCGCTGGTGGCGCTGACCGGCCGGGGCGGCATGGTGTCCGTGGCCCTGTCCGCCGAGCGGGCCGAGGACTACGTGTCGCGCTGGGGCGGCGCGCTGACGGTCGCCGTGGTCAACGCCACCGGCTCGGTCGTCGTGTCCGGCGACACGCAGGCCCTGTCCGAACTGGTCGAGTCCTGCGCGGCGGACGGTGTCCGCGCCCGCGTCGTCCCGGTGGACTACTCCTCCCATTCCGCGCACGTCGAGGCGATCCGCGAGCGGCTGCACACCGAACTGGACGGTGTGCGGCCGCAGCAGGGCAGCATCCCGTACTACTCCGCGGTCACCGGCGGCCTCCTCGAGGACACCACGGAGCTCGACGCCGGCTACTGGTACCGCAACCTGCGCGAGCCGGTCCGCTTCGACCTGGCCACCGCCGCACTGCTGGCGGACGGGCACGGCGTCGTGGTCGAGGTCAGCCCGCACCCGGTGCTGCTGCCCGCCCTCGAACAGAGCCTGGAACAGGCCCGCGAGCGGACCGGCGTGCCCGGCGTCGCCACCGGCACGCTGGGCCGTGACCGGGGCGGGCCGGACGCCTTCCTGACCGCGCTGTCCCGGCTGTTCGTGGCCGGCGTGCCGGTCGACTGGTCCCCGGCCGTCGCCGAGGCCGCGCCGGTCGACCTGCCCACGTACGCCTTCCAACGGCGCTCGTACTGGCTGCCCGACGCGCCGGCCGGGCAGAGCGGGCGGACCCCGGCCGAACCGGGGGCACACGCGGCGCGGACCACCGCGCCCGGTCGGCCGGACGGCAGCCCGGAGACCCGCGACACCGGGGCGGGCGGCACGGACCCGGGCGACCCCGAGTCGGGCGACACGGCCGCCGTGGTCACCGCGCAGATCGCGCTCGTGCTGGGCCACGAGAACCCCGCGGACATCGATCCCGCGCTCACCTTCAAGGACCTCGGCTTCGACTCGGTCACCGGGCTCGAACTGCGCAACCGCCTGGCCGGCGCCCTCGACCGGCGACTTCCCTCCGGTCTCGTCTTCGACCACCCGACGCCCGCGGAGCTGATCGACTGGCTGCGCACCGGCCCCGGCGGCCGGCCGGCCCCCGCCGCCCAGGCCGCCCACGACGACCCGGTCGTCATCGTGGGGATGGGCTGCCGCTTCCCCGGCGGGGTGGCCTCGCCGGACGACCTGTGGCGGCTCGTCACGGAGGGCGTGGACGCGATCGGCGACTTCCCGGACGACCGCGGCTGGGACCTGGGCGGCCTGTACGACCCGGAACTGCGCGGCGCCGGCACCACGTACATCACCCGGGGCGGGTTCCTGGAGGAGGTGGCCGGCTTCGACGCTCCGTTCTTCGGCATCTCGCCCCGCGAGGCGCTCGCCATGGACCCGCAGCAGCGGCTCGTGCTGGAGACGGCCTGGGAGACCTTCGAGCACGCCGGGATCGACCCGGCCTCGCTGCGCGGCAGCCACACCGGCGTGTTCACCGGCGTCTGGTCGTCCGGTTACGCGACCGGGCCGGGCCTGCCGGAGGACCTGGAGGGTTACCTGTTCACCGGCGTCGCGACCAGCGTCACGTCCGGCCGGGTCGCCTACCACCTCGGACTGCGCGGTCCGGCGCTGTCCGTGGACACCGCCTGCTCGTCGTCCCTGGTCGCCGTCCACCTGGCCGCCCAGGCCCTGCGCGCGGGCGAGTGCTCGCTGGCGCTCGCCGGCGGTGTCACGATCATGGCGACACCACTGGGCTTCACCGAGTTCTCCCGCCAGCACGGCCTCGCGGCGGACGGCCGCAGCAAGCCCTTCGCCGCCGCGGCCGACGGCACCAGCTGGGCCGAGGGCGCCGGCCTGGTGCTGCTGGAACGTCTGTCGGACGCCCGCCGCAACGGCCACCGGGTGCTGGCGGTCGTCGCGGGAAGCGCGGTCAACCAGGACGGGGCGTCCAACGGCCTGACCGCGCCGAACGGTCCGTCGCAGGAGCGGGTGATCCGTCAGGCCCTCGCCAATGCCGGGTTGGAGGCGTCCGAGGTGGACGCGGTGGAGGCCCACGGCACCGGCACCACCCTGGGCGACCCCATCGAGGCCCACGCCCTGCTGGCCGCCTACGGTCAGGACCGGGTGGAGCCGTTGTGGCTGGGGTCGGTGAAGTCCAACATCGGCCACACCCAGGCCGCCGCCGGCATCGCGGGCCTGATCAAGATGGTCATGGCGATGCGGCACGGCGAACTGCCGCGAACCCTCCACGTGGACGCCCCCTCCCCGCACGTCGACTGGGCCTCCGGCGGCGTCCGGCTGCTCACCGAGGCCCGGCCGTGGCCGGAGCACGAGCGCCTGCGCCGCGCCGGCATCTCGGCCTTCGGCATCAGCGGCACCAACGCCCACCTGATCATCGAGCAGTCCTCCGAGCCCGACCCCGGCCACCTTGCCGAACCCGCCGGCCAGGCCGCCCCCACCGTTTGGCTGCTGTCCGCGAAGAGCGACGCCGCGCTGCGCGCCCAGGCCGAGCGGCTGCACGCGTACGCGACCGCCCACCCCGACGTCCCGGCCGCCGCGATCAGCCGCGCACTGGCCGCCCGCACCCGGTTCGAGCACCGGGCCGCGGTGGTCGGCGCCGACCGGGACGACCTGCTCTCCGGCCTGGCCGCGCTCCCGCAGGGACTGCCGGGCCTACCGGCCCGTACTGGCGGGACCGTGTTCGTCTTCCCCGGACAGGGGGCGCAGTGGGCGGGCATGGGCCGTGACCTGTACGAGCAGTCCGAGGTCTTCCGCGCCGGCATCGACGCCTGCGCCGCCGCCCTGGCCCCGTACACCGACTGGTCGCTGGTCGACGAACTGCGCCACGGCTCGCTGGACCGCGTCGACGTGGTGCAGCCGGCCCTGTTCGCCGTCATGGTGGCGCTGGCCGACCTGTGGCGGTCCCACGGCGTGCGGCCGGACGCCGTGGTCGGCCACTCCCAGGCGGAGATCGCCGCCGCGTACGTCGCCGGCGCGCTGTCGCTGCGGGACGCCGCCAAGGTCGTGGCGCTACGGTCCAGGGCATTGGCCGCCATCGCCGACCGGGGCGGCATGGTGTCCCTCGCGCTGTCCGTCGAACAGGCCGTCGGCTTTCTGGCCCGCTGGGGCGAGCGGCTGACCACCGCCGTGGTGAACGGACCCGCGGCGGTCGTGGTGTCCGGCGGCTTCGACGTGCTGGACGAACTGCTGGCCGCCTGTGAGGCCGACGGCATCCGCGCCCGCCGCCTGCCCGTCAACTACGCCGCCCACTCCGCCCAGGTCGAGGCGATCCGCGAGCAACTGCTCGCCGAACTGGCCGACATCACGCCCCACTCGGCGGCAATCCCGTTCTACTCCACGGTCACCGGCGAGCCGGTCGACACCTCCGCCCTCGACGCCGACTACTGGTACCGCAACCTCCGCGAACCCGTACGGTTCGACCTGGCCACCCACCGGCTCACCGCCGACGGCCACGACCTGTTCCTGGAGGTCAGCCCGCACCCGGTGCTGGTGCCCGCGCTGGACGCCGCCGCCACCGGAACACTGCGCCGCGACCACGGCGGCCTCACCGAGTTCCTCGCCGCGGCGGGACGCCTCTACGCCGCCGGAGCCGACGTCGACTGGACGCCGCTCCTGCCCCGCACCGCACCCAGGGCGGACCTGCCCACGTACGCGTTCCAGCGCGAGCCCTACTGGGTGACCGCGACCCCGCCGGTGCCCCGCGACGACTGGCGGTACGAGGTGGCATGGACACCGGTGAGCGGTACCGCGGCCCCGGTGGACCCTGCTCGCTGGCTCGTCCTGGCCGCGACCGGGCACCCGTGGGCCGAGGCCCTGCGCGAACGGGGCTTCGCCGTGGCCGACACCTGGGACGCGGCCGACACCGGGGACGCCAGGCCCGGCCCGGACGGTGTGCTGTCGCTGCTGGCGCTGGACGAGGAGCCGCACCCCGACCACCCGGTGCTCCCGGCGGGCCTGGTCCGCACCCTGGATCTGGTCCGCACCCTGGATCCGGTGAGGACGGCGGCCGTCCCGCTGTGGTGCGCGACCAGCGGGGCCGTGAGCACCTCGGGCACCGACCCGGTCACCAGCCCGGCCCAGGCCCTGGCGTGGGGCACCGGCGCGTCCGCGGCGCTGGAGTTCCCGCACGGCTGGGGCGGCCTGGTCGACCTTCCCGCCGTGCCCGACGAGGAGAGCGTGAACGCGCTGCTCGTCGCGCTCGCCGGCACCGGCGAGGACCAGGTGGCGATCCGCGGCACCCGGCGCTTCGCCAAGCGGCTGCGCCGCAAGGCCCCATCGGGCCCGGCCGCGCGGCCCTGGCGGCCGCGGGGCACGGTGCTGGTCACCGGCGGCACCGGCGCGCTCGGCGGACACGTGGCCCGCCGCCTCGCGCGGCAGGGCGCGGAGCACATCGTGCTGGCCGCCCGCCGCGGCCCCGACGCACCCGGCGCGGCCGGCCTGCGCGACGAACTGGAGGCAGCCGGGGCGCGGGTGACCGTGGCGGCGTGCGACGTGGCCGACCGGGACGCCCTGCGGGACCTCGTCGAGCGCGTCGGAGACATCCGCGCGGTCTTCCACACCGCCGGCGTGATCAGGGCGACCAGGCTGGCCGACACGACACCGGCGGAGTTCGCCGAGGTCGTCACGGCCAAGGTCGCCGGGGCGGCGAACCTGGCGGAACTCCTGCCGGACCTCGACGCCTTCGTCCTGTTCTCCTCCACCGCGGGCGTGTGGGGCGACGGCCACGGCGCGGCCTACGCCGCCGGCAACGCCTTCCTCGACGCCCTGGCCGCACAGCACCGAGCCCAGGGCCGCGCCACGACCTCCGTCGCCTGGGGCATCTGGGCCGAAGGCGGCATGGCGGCCCTGGAGTCCGTGCAGCGCCAGCGCACCCTGCTCGGCCTCGGCGAACTGGACCCGGGCCGGGCACTCGACGCGCTGCAGGACGTCCTCGACCACGACGAGGCCCTCGCGGTCGTCACCGAGGCCGACTGGGCACAGTTCGCCCGCGCCTACACCCACGCGCGGCCGAGCCGGCTGCTGCGGGACCTGCCCGAGGCCCACAGCCGGCCGCAGGCCCCCCGACCCGCGCCTCCCGCCGGCGGCACCGACCTGCTGGAGCTGATCACCACCCACGTCGCCGGGGTGCTGGGACACGCCACCCCCGAACGGCTCGACCCCCGGCAGGCGTTCAAGGACCTGGGCTTCGACTCACTGACCTCGGTGGAACTGCGCAACCGCCTGACCGCCGCGCTCGGGGTGAAACTGCCCGCCACCCTCGTCTTCGACCACCCCACCCCGGCACGGCTGGCCGCCCACCTGTCCGGCGAGTCCGGCGAGCAGGACGCGCCGCGGGCCCCGGCCCCGGCCGCGACGGACGAGCCGATCGCGGTCATCGGCATGGGCTGCCGCTTCCCCGGAGGCGTCGGCACCCCCGAGGACCTGTGGCGGCTGGTCGCGGACGGCGTGGACGCGATCGGCGACTTCCCGGCCGACCGGGGCTGGGACATCGACCGCCTGTACGACCCGACGGGAAGCCGCCCCCGCACGTCGAGCACGTCCCGGGGCGGCTTCCTCGACGCCGCCGGCGACTTCGACGCGGCGTTCTTCGGGATATCGCCCCGCGAGGCGCTCGCCATGGACCCGCAGCAGCGGATCCTGCTGGAGACCGCGTGGGAGACCATCGAGTACGCCGGGATCGACCCGACCACGCTGGAGGGCACACCCACCGGCGTGTTCACCGGCATCTGGTCCACCGGCTACGCCGCCGGGCCGGTCCCCGACGACCTGGAGGGCTACCAGGTCACCGGCACCGCGTCGAGCGTGGGGTCCGGCCGGCTGGCGTACCAGCTGGGCCTGCTCGGCCCGGCACTGTCCCTGGACACCGGCTGCTCGTCGTCCCTGGTGGCCCTGCACCTGGCCGCTCAGGCGCTGCGCTCGGGAGAGTGCTCCTTCGCCCTGGCCGGCGGCGTCACCGTCAACGCGGCCCCCACGCTGTTCACCGAGATGTCCCGGCAGGGGGCGAGCGCGCCCGACGGCCGCAGCAAGTCCTTCGCCGCCGCGGCCGACGGGGCGGGCTGGGCCGAGGGCGCCGGCCTGCTGCTGCTGGAACGCCTGTCGGACGCCCGCCGCAACGGCCACGAGGTGCTGGCGGTCGTCCGAGGCTCTGCCACCAACCAGGACGGCGCCTCCAACGGCCTGACCGCGCCCAACGGCCCCTCCCAGGAGCGGGTGATCCGTCAGGCCCTCGCCAATGCCGGGTTGGAGGCGTCCGAGGTGGACGCGGTGGAGGCCCACGGCACCGGCACCACCCTCGGCGACCCCATCGAGGCCCAGGCCCTCCTGGCGACCTACGGCCGGGACCGGGCGGAGCCGTTGTGGCTGGGATCGGTGAAGTCCAACATCGGCCACACCCAGGCGGCGGCCGGCGCGGCCGGCCTGATCAAGATGGTCATGGCGATGCGGCACGGCCGACTGCCGCGGACCCTCCACGTGGACGCGCCCACCCCGCACGTCGACTGGGCCTCCGGCGCGGTCCGCCTGCTCACCGAACCGGTCGACTGGCCCGAGAGCGGGCGGCCACGGCGGGCCGCCGTCTCCGCGTTCGGCATCAGCGGCACCAACGCCCACGTCATCATCGAGCAGAGCATCCTCGAACAGCCCGCCGAGGCCGACCCCGCCGCACCCTCTCCCCGGGGCCGCGCGGACGACCAGGTCCTCTGGCCGCTGTCGGCCAGGTCCGAGGCGGCGTTGCGGGAGCAGGCGCGCCGGCTGGGCGCCTTCACCGCCGCGCGTCCCGAGGTGAGCCCGGCTGCGGTCGGAGGCGCCCTGGCTGCCCGCACCGTGTTCGAGCACCGGGCCGTGGTGGTGGGCACCGCCGCCGCCCTGGACGCCCTGGCCGGGGGCGGTACGGCGCCGGGTCTGGTCAGCGGGACGGCCCGCCCGCTGGGTCGTTCGGTGTTCGTGTTCCCGGGGCAGGGTGCGCAGTGGGTGGGTATGGGTGGGGAGTTGTACGCCTCGGAGCCGGTGTTCCGGGAGGCGGTCGACGCGTGTGACGCGGCGTTGGCGCCGTACACGGACTGGTCGTTGGTGGAAGTGCTGACCGGTGACGGCTCGCTGGAGCGGGTGGATGTGGTGCAGCCCGCCCTGTTCGCGGTGATGGTGGCGCTGGCCGAACTGTGGCGTGCCCATGGTGTGGAGCCCGACGCCGTTGTCGGGCATTCGCAGGGGGAGATCGCGGCGGCGTACGTGGCCGGCGCGCTGTCCTTGGACGATGCCGCGAAGGCGGTCGCCCTGCGCAGCAAGGCCCTGGTCGCCCTGGCCGGACACGGCGGCATGGTCTCGGTCGCGCTGTCCGCGGACGACGCCGCCGGCTACCTGGCCCCCTGGGGCGACCGGATCACCGTCGCGGTGGTCAACTCCGCCTCGACCGTCGTCGTGTCCGGCGAACCCGGGGCGCTGGACGAACTGCTGGCAGCCTGCGCCGGGGACGGCATCCGTGCCCGCGCCATCCCCGTCGACTACGCGGCGCACTCGGCGCAGGTCGAGACGGTCCGCGAGCAGCTGCTGACCGACCTCGCGGACATCCGGCCCCGGCCCGCGGCGATTCCCTTCTACTCCACGGTCACCGCGGAACCCGTCGACACCTCCGCCCTCGACGTCGACTACTGGTACCGCAACCTCCGCGAACCCGTACGGTTCGACCTGGCCACCGCCCGGCTCACCGCCGACGGCCACGAGGTGTTCGTGGAAGTCAGCCCGCACCCGGTGCTGGTGCAGGACCTGGACGGCGTGGCGACCGGCACGCTGCGCCGCGACCAGGGCGCCATCGGGGAATTCCACACCGCCCTGGCCCGCCTCCACGTCCAGGGCGTCGCCGTGACCTGGCCGCACGACCGCCCGCACGGCGTCAGGCTGCCGGGCTACGCCTTCCAGCGCAGCACCTACTGGCTCACCCCCGCGGCCGGCGACCACGGCACCGGGCACCCGCTGGCGGGCACCACCGTCGAGCTGCCCGACGGGGGCACCGTGCACAGCGGCCGCGTCTCCACCCGCACCCACCCCTGGCTGGCCGACCACGCCGTCGACGGCACGGTCCTGCTGCCGGGCACCGCCTTCCTCGAACTCGCCACCCTGGC
The DNA here is from genome assembly GCF_053598415.1 of Kitasatospora sp. NPDC001132. Taxonomy (NCBI): domain Bacteria; kingdom Bacillati; phylum Actinomycetota; class Actinomycetes; order Kitasatosporales; family Streptomycetaceae; genus Kitasatospora; species Kitasatospora sp. NPDC001132. Next base: position 239,177 of record NZ_JBSFKF010000011.1, read on the forward strand.
CGGCGGGACCGTCGACGACCTCGTCCTGCACCTGCCCCTCGCGCTCTCGGACACCCCCACGGACATCCAGATCTCGGTCGGCGCCCCGGACGACGCGGGCCGCAGCCCGGTCACCGTGCACTCCAAGGGCGCCGACGGCTGGATCCGCCACGCGTCCGGAACCCTCGGCGGCCAGGTGACGGCCGGACGCCTCGACTGGCCCCCGAGGAACGCCCAACCCGTGGACCCCGAAGGGTTCTACGCCTTCCTCGCCGGACTCGGATACCAGTACGGACCCGCGTTCCGGGGCGTGCGGGAGTTGTGGCAGGGCGAGGACGAACTGTACGCCGAGGTGTCCGTCCCCGACGGCGCCGGCTTCGGCATCCACCCCGCGCTCCTGGACGCCGCACTCCAGCCGCTGATCCTGCTCAGCCCCGACACCCGGGTCCGGCTGCCGTTCTCCTTCTCCGGCGTCGCCGTACACACCACCGGTGTGTCGTCCGCCCGGGTCCACCTGGCCCGCACGGGCACCGACACCTACCGCGCGACACTGACCGACCTGTTCGGCGAGCCGGTCGCGGACATCACCGCGCTGACCGTCCGTCCGGCCGCCGAGGCCCGGGCCGCGGTGCTGCACACCCAGTGGGTGCCCCTCACCGCGAGCACACCGACCGAGGTGGTGCCGAGCCCGGTGCTCACCGCGGAAGCCGACGCGGACTCCGTGCACGCCCTCGTCCAGCGGGCCCGCGCGCTCGTCCAGGACTTCCTGGCCGAGCAGCCGGAGCGGGCGGCCGCACGCCTGGCCGTCCTGACCCGCGGCGTGGCCGGCGCGGCCGTACGCGGCCTGGTCCGCAGCGCCGCCGCCGAGCACCCCGGCCGGTTCGTCCTGGTCGACATGGGCGACGCCTCCGAGGAGGACGCGGTCCGGGCCGCCATGACAGCCGGCGACGAACCCGAAGTGGCCCTGCGCCGCGACGGCGTCCTCGTGCCGCGGCAGGCCAGGTACGCGCCGGAACCGACCGCCCCCGACGGCGCGTACCGGCTGAGCGAGTCCGGCACCGGGCAACTGGACGACCTGGCCCTGCTGCCCCGGCAGGAGGCCGCGCTGGAACCCGGACAGGTACGGGTCGCCGTACGCGCGGCCGGCCTGAACTTCCGCGACGTGCTCATCACCCTCGGCATGTACCCGGACCGGCCCCCGTTGGGCGGCGAAGGGGCCGGCACCGTCCTCGAGGTCGGCCCCGGCGTCACGGCCTGGCGGCCCGGCGACCGCGTCATGGGACTGATGCCCGGCGCCTTCGGGTCGCGCGCGGTCGCCGACCACCGGCTCCTGACGGCGATCCCCGACGGCTGGAGCTTCACCGAGGCGGCGTCGGTGCCCGTCGCGTTCACCACCGCCTGGTACGGGCTGTTCGACCTCGGCGAACTGCGCCCCGGCGACCGGGTCCTGGTCCACTCCGGCGCGGGCGGTGTGGGCATGGCCGCCATCCGGTTGGCCCTGAACAGCGGTGCGGAGGTCTTCGCCACCGCGAGCCCCGCCAAGTGGGACACCCTGCGGCGCCTCGGACTGGCGGACGACCACATCGGTTCGTCCCGCGACACCCGCTTCGCCGACCGGTTCCCGGCCATGGACGTCGTCCTCAACTCGCTCGCGGGAGAACTCACCGACGCCTCCCTGCGGCTGCTCGCCGACGGCGGACGGTTCGTCGAGCTGGGCAAGACGGACGTCCGCTCACCCGAGGGCCTGATCTACCGGGCCTTCGACCTCAACGACGTCGACCCCGCGCGGCAGGGCGACATCCTCTCCAGGGTCGTGGCGATGGTCGCCGACGGGACGCTGGAGCCGCTGCCGGTCACCGCCGCGGACCTGCGCCAGGCCGTCGACTCCTTCCGGCTGATGAGCCAGGCCCGCCACACCGGCAAGATCGTCCTCACCGTCCCCCAGCCGATCGACCCCGACGGCACCGTGCTGATCACCGGCGGCACCGGCACCCTCGGCCAGGCCGTCGCCCGCCACCTGGTGTCCCGCTACGGGGTACGGCACCTGCTGCTCGTCAGCCGCGGCGGCGGCGCGGTGCCGCACCCGGAGGCGCAAGGGGACGTCGACGTGCGGGTCGTGGCCTGTGACGTCGCGGACCGGGACGCGCTGGCGGCCGTCCTGGACTCGATCCCGGCCGAGCATCCGCTCACCGCCGTCGTCCACGCGGCCGGCGTGCTCGACGACACCGTCATGGAACGGCTGACCGCGGAGCAGCTCGACCGGGTGCTGCGTCCCAAGGTCGACGGGGCCTGGCACCTGCACGAGCTGACCCGCGAGCACGACCTCGCCGCCTTCGTGCTGTTCTCCGCGGCCGCGGGTGTACTCGGCAACGCCGGCCAGGCCGGCTACGCGGCCGCGAACTCCTACCTCGACGCGTTCGCCGCACACCGGCAGACCCTCGGACTGCCCGCCGTGTCGATGGCCTGGGGCTACTGGGAGCAGGAGAGCGGCATGACCGCCCACCTCACCGCGGCCGACCGCCAACGCCTCGCCCGCAAGGGCATCCGCCCCATCAGCGTCGAACGCGCCCTGGCCATGTTCGACACCGCGCTGGCTGCCGGACGTCCCGCGCTGACCACGGCCGACCTCTCGATGCCGCAGACCCTGCCGACGCCCAAGGCGCCCGCGTCGGACCTGCTGTCCCTGGTCGCCGCCCACACCGCCACCGTCCTCGGCCACTCCGACGCCGCCGCGATCACCCCCGGACTCGCCTTCCGCGACCTCGGCTTCGATTCCCTGACCGCCGTCGAACTGCGCAACCGCCTCGCCGGCGCCACCGGCCTGCGGCTGCCCGCGACCCTCGTCTTCGACCACCCCACCCCCGCCGACCTCGCCGACCACCTCGCAGCAGAACTCTCCGGTGAGGGTGCGGATGTGGTGCCGGTGGTGCCGGTGGGTGGAGTGGGTGATGCCGCTGATCCGGTGGTGATCGTGGGCATGGGGGCCCGGTATCCGGGTGGGGTGGGGTCTCCGGAGGAGTTGTGGGGCCTGGTGTCGGGTGGGGTGGACGCGATCGGGGCGTTCCCGACTGACCGCGGGTGGGACGTCGAGGGGTTGTTCCATCCGGATGCGGATCACCCGGGGACGTCGTACACGCGGTCGGGTGGTTTCCTCGCGGACGCGGCGGGGTTCGATGCGGACTTCTTCGGGATCTCGCCGCGTGAGGCGTTGGCGATGGATCCGCAGCAGCGGGTGCTGCTGGAGACCGCGTGGGAGACGTTCGAGGACGCGGGGATCGATCCGACGTCGTTGCGGGGCAGCCGGACGGGCGTGTTCACCGGCATCTGGTCCTCCGGCTACGTCGGCAGCCCCGACCAGGCACCGCCCGACACCGAGGGCTACCTCGCCACCGGCATCTCGCCGAGCATCACCTCCGGCCGGGTCTCCTACCTGCTGGGCCTCCAGGGCCAGGCCGTGTCCGTCGACTCCGCCTGCTCCTCGTCCCTGATGGCGATCCACCTGGCCGCGCAGGCACTGCGCTCGGGGGAGTGCACACTCGCCCTGGCCGGCGGGGTGACCGTGAGCGTCACCCCCCTGCAGTTCACGGAGTTCTCCCGCCAGCGTGCCCTGGCCCCCGACGGCCGGTGCAAGCCCTTCTCGTCGACGGCCGACGGCACGGCGTGGGGTGAGGGTGCGGGGTTGGTGCTGCTGGAGCGCCTGTCCGACGCCCGCCGTAACGGCCACCGGGTACTGGCGGTCGTCCGGGGCTCGGCGGTCAACCAGGACGGGGCGTCCAATGGGCTGACCGCGCCCAACGGCCTCTCCCAGGAGCGGGTGATCCGTCAGGCCCTGGCCAATGCCGGGTTGGAGGCGTCCGAGGTGGACGCGGTGGAGGCCCACGGCACGGGGACGACGCTCGGTGACCCGATCGAGGCGCAGGCGCTGTTGGCGACGTACGGCCGGGACCGGGTGGAGCCGTTGTGGCTGGGGTCGGTGAAGTCGAACATCGGCCATACCCAGGCGGCGGCCGGTGTGGCCGGTGTGATCAAGATGGTCATGGCGATGAGGCACGCCGAACTGCCGCCGACGCTGCACGTCCAGGAGCCCACGCCGCACGTCGAGTGGGACACCGGTGACATCCGGCTGCTGACCGAGGCCCGGCCGTGGCCGGAGACGGGGCGTCCCCGCCGCGCGGGCATCTCGGCCTTCGGGGCCAGCGGCACCAACGCGCACGTCGTCATCGAACAGTTCCCGGAGGAAACCGCCGGACAGCCCGCCGCGGACGACTCCGCGGAGCCCACCGTGTGGCTGCTGTCCGGGAAGACGGACGACGCCCTGCGCGCCCAGGCCCGGCGGCTCGCGGACCACGTCACCGCCCACCCCGGACTCCGGCCGGCCGCGATCGGTCGGGCCCTCGCGACCACCCGCACCCTGCTCGCGCACCGGGCGGCCCTGGTGGGCAGCACCCGGAGCGACCTCATGGCGGAACTGGCCGCCCTCGCCGACGCGGACCCCCGCGTCATCACGGGGGTCGCCGGTTCGCCGGGTCGTTCGGTGTTCGTGTTCCCGGGGCAGGGTGCGCA